>NZ_JBHXRU010000030.1:0-67311 GCF_042716255.1 Streptomyces sp. NPDC058662
GCCATGATCCGCTCCGGTACCGTGAGCGCCCCGTGCGAGCCGCCGAAGCCTCCACCCCGCTCCCGCCGTTGGAGACAGCCGGTGACCGTGACCCCGCCCGACCTCGCCGCCGCCGAAGTACGGGCCCCCGCCCCCGCCCCCGCCGCCCGCAGGGCCTGGCTCGCCGACCTGCCCGTGCTCGCCGTCGCCGTCGTCTGGGGCGGCAGCTACCTCGCCGCCAAGGGCATCACCACCGCCCACACCGTCATCGCGGTGCTCGTGCTCCGCTTCGCGCTCGTGCTGCCCGTCCTCGTCGCGACCGGTGGGCGCCGGCTGCGCGCGCTGACCCGCGCCCAGCTGCGCGGCGCCGCGGTGCTGGGCTTCGTACTCGGCGGGATCTTCCTCCTGGAGACGTACGGTGTCGTCCACACCTCCGCCACCAACGCCGGGCTGATCATCAGCCTGACCATGATCTTCACGCCGCTCGCCGAGTCCGCCGTACGGCGCCGGGCGCCCTCCGCGGCCTTCCTCGGCGCCGCCGCCGTCTCCGTCGCGGGCGTCGTGCTGCTCACCCAGGGGGCCGGGTTCGCCGCCCCCGGCCTCGGCGACCTGCTGATCCTCGGCGCCGCCCTCGCCCGGACCCTGCACGTCCTGCTGATGGCCCGGATCAAGGCGGTCCAGGACGCCGACTCACTCTCCCTGACCACGGTCCAGCTCGGCGCCGCCGTCCTGGTCTTCGCGCTGCTCGCCGCCCTGCCGGGCACCGGCGCCACGCCCTGGGCGGCCGCCGCAGACTTCGGGCCCGCCCAGTGGGCCGGGCTCGTGTTCCTCTCCGTCTTCTGCACCCTGTTCGCGTTCTACGTGCAGATGTGGGCCGTACGCCGCACCTCGCCCTCCCGCGTCAGCCTCCTGCTCGGCACCGAACCGCTCTGGGCGGCCGCCGCAGGCATCGCCATCGGCGGCGAGCACCTCGGCGCGGCGGGCCTCGCCGGCGTCGTCCTCGTCCTCGCGGGCACCGCCTGGGGGCGCCGCGCCGCAGCCTGAGGGTTGTCCGGAACACGTCCCCTGCGTACGCCGTACGCGGGTCTAGGGTGGCCGGATGCCCGCCCGTACACGGGCCTGCTCACAGGTCCGGCAGCTCCTCCAGCCGCACCGGCCGCCGCTCGCGGCGCGAGCGCTCGCACGCCTCCGCCACCCGGAAGGCGGCGAGTGCCTCCCGGCCGTCGCACGGGTTCGCGCCCTCGCCGCGCACCAGGCGCACGAAGGCCGCCAGCTCCGCCTCGTACGCGGGCCCGAACCGCTCCAGGAAGCCCGTCCACGGCTTGCTGGCCTTGGGCGGACCCTGCGGTTCCGTCGAGGCGATGGGTGTGCGGTCGTCCAGTCCGCAGGAGACCTGGTCCAGCTCCCCGGCCAGCTCCATGCGCACGTCGTAGCCCGCGCCGTTGCAGCGGGTTCCGCCGGCCGTGACCAGCGTCCCGTCGTCCAGGCGGAGCACCGCCGCCGCGGTGTCGATGTCGCCCGCCTCCCGGAACAGCGCCGGACCCGCGTCCGAGCCGGTCGCGTACACCTCGACCACCTCGCGGCCGGTCACCCAGCGGACCATGTCGAAGTCGTGCACCAGGCAGTCCCGGTACAGGCCGCCGGAGGTCGCGAGGTAGTCGGCCGGCGGCGGGGAGGGGTCGGCGGTCATGGTCCGCACGGTGTGCAGCCGGCCCAGCGCCCCCGAACGGACCAGGTCGCGGGCCGTCCCGTAGCCCGCGTCGAAGCGCCGCATGAAGCCCACCTGGAGCGTCCCGGCGGAGGCGGTCACCTCGCGCAGGACGGCCAGGCTCCGGTCCAGGTCCGCGGCGAGCGGCTTCTCGCAGAACACCGGGAGCCCGCCGCGCACGGCCCGGACGACCAGCTCCGCGTGGCCCGCGGTCGCGCAGGCCACCACCACCGCGTCCACGCCCCAGGTGAAGACCTGCTCCACGGAGGGCGCGGCGGTGGCCCCCAGCCGGTCGGCGAGGCGCGCCGCCCGCGCCGGGTCGGCGTCGGCGAGCAGGAGCGATCCCGCTTCCGGATGGCGGGCCAGGGCCGCCGCGTGGAAGGAGCCGATCCGGCCCGTGCCGATGAGCCCGATGCGCATGCACTCAACCTGGCCCCGTACGGGGGGCCTGTCAATCCGCGCGCGCCCGCCCCGATGACCCTCCATGGTCCACTGTGGCGGATACTGGGCGGCTGGAACCGGAATGACCGATTGATGACGGACGAGACCGACGAGGGAAGGGCACGGCGACGTGGCTAGGGTTCGGACAGGGGTACGCGTCGTGGGCGCCGTGCTCGCGGCGGTACTGGGAGCCTCGCTCGCGGGCTGCAGCAGCACGGGCGGCAAGCGTGCCGAGGAGCGGGCCAGGGCCGCCGAGCAGGGCCGGCCCGCCGTCTCCACCCCGCGCTGGACCTTCGCGATGGTCACGCACGCGGGCGACGGCGACACCTTCTGGGACATCGTCCAGAAGGGCGCCAAGGAGGCCGCGGCCAAGGACAACATCAACTTCGTCTACGCCCACGACGACCAGGCGCAGCAGCAGGCGCAGTTCGTGCAGAACGCCATCGACCAGAAGGTCGACGGCATCATCGTCAGCCTCGCCAAGCCCGAGGCCCTCAAGGACGTCATCGGCAAGGCCGTGAAGGCCGGCATCCCGGTGGTCACGGTCAACTCCGGATCCGCGCAGTCCGCCGCGTACGGGGCGCTGACCCACATCGGCCAGGACGAGGAGATCGCCGGCGAGGCGGTCGGCGCCGAGCTGACGAAGCGGGGCCGCAAGCGGGCCGTCTGCGTCCTGCACGAACAGGGCAACGTCGGCCACGAGCAGCGCTGCGCCGGGGCGAAGAAGACCTTCGGCGGCACGATGGAGAACCTGTACGTCGAGGGCACCAACATGCCCGCGGTCCAGGCCGCCCTGCAGGCCAAGCTCCAGGCGGACCCGTCCGTGGACGCGATCCTCACCCTGGGCGCGCCCTTCGCGCCCACCGCCGTCAAGGCGAAGGACGCGGCGGGCAGCACGGCCGAGGTGGACACCTTCGACCTGAACGACTCCGTCGCCCGCGACCTGAAGTCCGGCGCGCTGGGCTTCGCCGTGGATCAGCAGCCCTACCTCCAGGGCTACGAGGCCGTCGACCTGCTCTGGCTCCACCGCTACAACGCGGACGTGCTCGGCGGCGGCCGCCCGGTCCTCACCGGACCGCAGATCGTCACCGGCGCCGAGGCGGCGCAGCTGGAGGAGTACATCAAGCGGGGCACCCGATGAGCGCGGTTCCGGACCTGGACGAACGGCTCGCGCCCGCCTCCCTGGCCCGCAAGCTGCTGGGCCGACCGGAGCTGGGCGCGGTGGTCGGCGCCGCCGCCGTCTTCGTCTTCTTCTCCTTCGCCGCCGACAGCTTCCTGCAGGCCTCCAGCCTCAGCACGATCCTGTACTCGGCCTCCACCATCGGGATCATGGCGGTACCGGTGGCCCTGCTGATGATCGGCGGCGAGTTCGACCTGTCGGCCGGCGTCATGGTCACCACCTCGGCGCTGCTCAGCTCGATGTTCAGTTACCAGATGACCGCGAACGTGTGGGTCGGGGTGCTGGTCTCGCTGCTGGTCACGCTGGCCGTCGGCTTCTTCAACGGCTTCATGCTGACCCGGACGAGACTGCCGAGCTTCATCATCACCCTCGGCACCTTCCTGATGCTGACGGGCCTGAACCTCGGCTTCACCAAGCTCATCACCGGCTCGGTGTCCACGAAGACCATCGCCGACATGGAGGGCTTCTCCTCGGCGCGGGCCCTCTTCGCCTCGCAGTGGGACGTCGGCTCGGTCACCCTCAAGGTCACCGTCCTGTGGTGGCTGGTCCTGGTCGCCGTCGCGACCTGGATCCTGCTGCGCACCCGCGCCGGGAACTGGATCTTCGCGGTGGGCGGCGGGGCCGACGCGGCCCGCGCCGTCGGAGTCCCGGTCGTCAAGACCCGGATCGGGCTCTACATGGGGGTCGCCCTGTGCGCCTGGATCTCCGGGCAGCACATCCTCTTCTCGTTCGACGTGGTCCAGTCGGGCGAGGGCGTCGGCAACGAGTTCCTGTACATCATCGCGGCCGTGATCGGCGGCTGCCTGATGACGGGCGGCTACGGCTCGGCCATCGGCTCTGCCGTCGGCGCCTTCATCTTCGGCATGACCAGCAACGGCATCGTGTACGCCCAGTGGAACCCGGACTGGTTCAAGTTCTTCCTGGGCGCGATGCTCCTGCTGGCCACGCTGCTCAACGCATGGGTCCGCAAGCGGGCGGAGGCGAAGTGACCGTGACCGGAGTGACCGTGACCGAAGCACCCGCCCTGGTGAAGCTGACCGGCGTCAGCAAGTACTACGGCAACATCCGCGCCCTCCAGGAGGTTTCGCTGGAGGTCTCGGCCGGCGAGATCACGTGCGTCCTCGGTGACAACGGCGCCGGCAAGTCCACCCTGATCAAGATCATCGCAGGGTTGCACCGGCACGACGCCGGCACCTTCGAGATCGAGGGCCGCGAGACCGTGCTGGCCAACCCGCGCGCCGCCCTCGACCTCGGCATCGCCACCGTCTACCAGGACCTCGCGGTCGTCCCGCTGATGCCCGTCTGGCGGAACTTCTTCCTGGGCTCCGAGCCCACCAGGGGGCGGGGCCCCCTGCGCCGCCTCGACGTGGACCTCATGCGCGACACCACCCGCGCCGAGCTGCTGCGCATGGGCATCGACCTGCGCGACGTCGACCAGCCCATCGGCACCCTGTCCGGCGGCGAGCGCCAGTGCGTGGCCATCGCCCGCGCCGTCCACTTCGGCGCCAAGGTCCTCGTGCTCGACGAACCCACCGCAGCCCTCGGCGTCAAGCAGTCGGGCGTAGTGCTCAAGTACGTGGCCGCCGCCCGCGACGCGGGCCTCGGCGTGGTCCTGATCACCCACAACCCGCACCACGCCCACCTCGTCGGCGACCGGTTCGTGCTGCTCAAGCGCGGCTCCATGGCGGGCAGCCACACCCGCGACTCGATCAACCTGGACGAGCTGACCCGTCAGATGGCGGGCGGCTCCGAGCTCGACGAACTGAGCCACGAGCTGGAGCGGGTGGCAGAATCAGGACCGGACGCCGCGTCCGGCGAGGCCCGCCGGGCCCGCCGCACCACCGAACCATGAGGGACGGCACGACGCGATGAGCACGTACCGGGACTTCACGCTCGCCCACCGGGGGTCGGCGCGAGGCACCGTCCTGCGGACCATCGGGACCCGTGAGCGCCGGTCGCACCTGACCGCCCCGCGCGTTCCGACCGTCGGCATCGACATCGGCGGCACCAAGGTGATGGCGGGCGTCGTCGACGCCGACGGCGTCATCCTGGAGAAGATCCGCACCGAGACCCCCGACAAGTCCAAGAGCCCCAAGGTCGTCGAGGACACCATCGTCGAACTGGTACTGGACCTGTCCGACCGGCACGACGTGCACGCGGTGGGCATCGGGGCGGCCGGCTGGGTCGACGCCGACCGCTCCCGTGTGCTGTTCGCGCCCCACCTGGCGTGGCGCGACGAGCCGCTGCGCGACGCGCTCCAGTCCCGGCTCGCGGTCCCGGTCATGGTCGACAACGATGCCAACACCGCGGCCTGGGCGGAGTGGCGCTTCGGCGCCGGACGCGGCGAGGACCACCTCGTCATGATCACGCTCGGGACCGGCATCGGCGGCGCCATCCTGGAGGGCGGCCAGGTCAAGCGCGGCCGGTACGGGGTCGCCGGCGAGTTCGGCCACATGCAGGTCGTCCCCGGCGGGCACCGCTGCCCCTGCGGCAACCGGGGCTGCTGGGAGCAGTACAGCTCCGGCAACGCCCTGGTCCGCGAGGCCCGCGAGCTCGCCGCCGCGGACTCCCCGGTCGCGTACAACATCATCGCCAAGGTCGGCGGGAACGTCCACGAGATCACCGGGCCGCTCATCACCGAGCTGGCCCGCGAGGGCGACGCCATGTGCGTCGAGCTGCTCCAGGACATCGGCCAGTGGCTCGGCGTCGGCATCGCCAACCTGGCCGCCGCGCTCGACCCGTCCTGCTTCGTGATCGGCGGCGGCGTCAGCGCCGCCGACGACCTGCTGATCGGGCCCGCCCGCGAGGCCTTCCGCCGCCACCTCACCGGGCGGGGCTACCGCCCCGAGGCGCGCATCGCCAAAGCCCAGCTCGGGCCCGAGGCCGGCATGGTCGGCGCCGCCGACCTCTCCCGGCTCGTCGCCCGCCGCTTCCGCCGCGCCACCCGGCGGCGGGTCGAGCGGTACGAGCGCTACGCGCAGCTGGGCCGGCGCGACACCACCGGGTCCCCGGACCCGTCGGACCCCAAGGACACCGGAAGCCAGTGACACCGCCCTCCCTGCCCCACCAGGCCGCCGCTCCCGACGGGGGCGGCGCGCCCGCACCACCGGCCGAGGACCGCAGGCACGTCGTCCGGCGCCGCTGGATCACCGCCATCATCATCCTGCTGCTGGTCGGCGTCCCGGCGGGCTACCTCGCCGTCTCCGCCCAGCAGAGCCGCCAGAGCGGCCGCGACAAGGCCGCCAAGGTCGGCGCCACCAAGGTGCGCCCCGGCTGGCCCTCCAAGGTCCAGCGCAGCATCTACGAGGTGCCCATCCCGGACAAGGCCTGGCGGGTCGGCTTCCTGGAGACGAACAACTGGCGCACCAGCCGGCTGTACACCCAGTTCGCGGTCACGCCGACCGGGCTGGACCGGTTCCTGGCCTCCGTCGGCACCAGCCGGGAGGAGCTGACCCCGGGGGTCGCGATCTCCGAGCACGACACGTCCGTCGCCGGATGGGACTGGACCCCGCACACCGAGTGGGTCGGCACCACCCTGGAGCAGGACGACCCGCGCCCCACCCGGGACGTCACCGTCGACCTGACGGACCCCCGCATCGCCAAGGTCTACGTGGTGTCCTCGACCACTCCCTGACGGACCGCACGGTCCGGGGCTAGCCTTGGATCATGAAGCTCACCAAGCGGCTGCACTCCTGCGTCCAACTGGAGAAGGACGGGCGCACGCTCGTCATCGACCCGGGCGCCTTCAGCGAACCGGACGCGGGCCTCGGCGCGGACGCCCTGCTGGTCACCCACGAGCACCCCGACCACTTCGAGGAGGGCCGGATCCGGGCCGCCCTCGACGCGAATCCGGCGGCCGCGCTGTGGACCCTGCGCAGTGTCGCGGAGCGACTGGCCGCCGCCTACCCGGGCCGGGTGCACACCGTGGGCCACGGCGACACCTTCACCGCCGCCGGGTTCGAGGTCCAGGCGCACGGCGAACTGCACGCGGTCATCCACCCCGACCTGCCGAGGGTCACGAACGTCGGCTACCTCGTGGACGGTTCCCTCTTCCACCCGGGGGACGCGCTGACCGTGCCCGGAGTACCGGTCGAGACCCTGATGCTCCCGGTGCACGCCCCGTGGAACAAGATCTCCGAGGTGATCGACTACGTCCGCGAGGTGAGGCCGCGCCGGGCTGTCGACATCCACGACGCGTACCTCTCCGACATCGCCCGGCCGATCTACGACGGCGCCCTGGCCGCCCTCGGCGGCTCCGACCACAGCCGACTCACCGCCGGGGAAGGCACCGAACTGTGACTGTCGGTGGCGGGCGGTAGGTTGGGACGCATGCGTATCGCCACGTACAACGTCAACTCGATCACCGCCCGGCTGCCGCGCCTGCTGGCCTGGCTGGAGAGCTCCGGCACGGACGTCCTGTGCGTCCAGGAGACCAAGTGCTCCGCGGAGCAGTTCCCGCACGCCGAGCTGCGCGAGCTGGGCTACGAGTCGGCCGTCAACGCGACCGGCCGGTGGAACGGCGTGGCCCTGCTCTCGAAGGTCGGTCTGGAGGACGTGGAGCTCGGGCTGCCCGGCGGGCCCGACTACGAGGGGGTCCAGGAGCCGCGCGCGATCTCCGCCACTTGCGGCGGGGTCCGCGTCTGGTCGGTCTACGTGCCCAACGGCCGTGAGGTCGGGCACGACCACTACGGGTACAAGCTGGACTGGTTCCGCTCGCTGGCCGGAGCCGTCGCGCAGGACGCCGCAGGTGGCCGCCCCTTCGCGGTGCTCGGCGACTTCAACGTGGCCCCCACCGACGAGGACGTCTACGATCCGGCCGTCTTCGCCGGCGCCACGCACGTGACCCCCGCCGAGCGGGCCGCCCTGGAGGCGCTGCGGGCCGCCGGGCTCCACGAGGTGCTGCCGCGCGCGCTCAAGTACGACCGCGCCTACACCTTCTGGGACTACCGGATGCTGGCCTTCCCGAAGAACAGGGGTATGCGCATCGACCTGGTCTTCGGCAACGAGCCCTTCGCCAAGGCGGTCACGGACGCCTACGTGGACCGCGAGGAGCGCAAGGGCAAGGGCGCGTCCGACCACGCCCCGGTCGTCGTGGACCTGGACCTCGCCCTGGACCTCGACCGGTAGGTCCCGCTCCGGGACCTCGACCGGTGGGTCCCGTTCCGGGCCGCCCACGGGGCCCCGGAAGCGGGCGGGGGTGCGGCCCGGGATCCGGGCCGGGACGCAGGCGCGCCCTGTGGCCAGCGGCGGATCCTGGTGCGAGTCTGGTCGGTATGAACATCCCTTTCTTGGGCAACTGGCTGAACCGGCACGAAACGGAACAGGGCGCGGGCCTCGCCGCCGCCCTCGCGGACGACCCCGAGGGCGTCGTCGAGTTGTTCTCGGAGTGCGAGCTGCTGCGCGTCCAGGCGAGGGCGACCGGACTCGAACTCGACGAGACACAAGGGTCGTTGGAGGCGCTCGACCAGCTGATGCCGCGCTGGCGCCGGGATCCGGAGATCGTGCCGTGGCTCGGCAACGACGCCGGCTTCTACCTCGGAACCGTGATCATCCGGACCATCCCCGGCGCCGCCTGGCAGGTGTGGCCGAACGGGCAGCCCGTGATCAGGCTGGCCTCGGGCCGGGAGCTGAACGTGATCGAGTCGGGGGTGTCCTGGGCGATGACGGGCTCCCCCGAACTCAGTCAGGCGTACGCCGAGGCCTCCGAGGGCTGACGCCCGGCGGCTTTATGCCACCTTTAGGCGTGTCGACGCGAAGTGCCTTTCCGTGACTGGATAGTTTGCGCTGACCTCGACACCGACAAGTGGGCAGGGCAGCGCATGGCCGTCGATCCTCTGATCGAGCTGCGGGACGTCAACAAGTACTACGGGCAGTTGCACGTACTCCAGGACATCAACCTCACCGTCGGCCGCGGGGAGGTGGTGGTGGTCATCGGCCCCTCCGGCTCGGGCAAATCGACCCTCTGCCGGGCCATCAACCGGCTGGAGACCATCGAGTCGGGCACGATCACGATCGACGGGAAGCCGGTGCCCGACGAGGGCAAAGAGCTGGCCCAGCTGCGCGCCGAGGTGGGGATGGTGTTCCAGTCCTTCAACCTCTTCGCGCACAAGACCGTCCTGGCGAACGTCTCGCTCGCGCAGACCAAGGTCCGCAAGCGCGGGAAGGCCGAGGCGGACAAGCGCTCGCGCGAGCTGCTGGAACGCGTCGGACTCGCCGACCAGGCGGCGAAGTACCCCGCCCAGCTCTCCGGCGGCCAGCAGCAGCGCGTGGCCATCGCCCGCGCCCTGGCCATGAACCCCAAGGCCCTGCTCTTCGACGAGCCCACCTCGGCCCTCGACCCGGAGATGATCAACGAGGTGCTGGAGGTCATGCAGCAGCTCGCCGCCGAGGGTATGACCATGGTCGTGGTCACCCACGAGATGGGCTTCGCCCGCTCGGCCGCCAACAGCGTCGTGTTCATGGCGGACGGGAAGATCGTCGAGAACCGGACCCCGGAGGAGTTCTTCACCGCCCCCGAGAGCGACCGGGCCAAGGACTTCCTCTCCAAGATCCTGAAGCACTGAGGGGGCGCGCGATGATCCCCGCCCGCACCCCGGCCTCCGCCCGCACCCCTGCCCCCGCCCGCACCCCCGCGCTGGCCCTCGCCCTGGTGCTGCTCCTCGCGGCCGCCGCCGGGTGCGGCAGGCCGGGCAGCCCCCCGGTCAAGGGCCCGCAGCCCGAGGACCTGCCCGCGTACAAGGTGGCGACCGGCTTCGAGCTGCCCGGATCGCCGACCTGGGAGCGGGCCGAACGGCGCGGCCACCTGGTGGTCGGCGCCAAGGAGGACCAGCCGTACATGGGGGAGAAGGACCCCGCCGGCGGCCGCTACTCCGGCTTCGACATCGAGATCGCCAAGATGATGTCGGCCTCGCTGGGCTTCGACCCCGCGACGATCGAGTTCAAGACCATCGCCTCGGCCAACCGCGAGACAGCCCTGCAGAACGGCCAGATCGACTACTACGTCGGCACCTACACGATCAACGACAACCGCAAGAAGCAGGTCGGCTTCGCCGGGCCCTACTTCATGGCCGGCCAGTCCCTCCTGGTCCGGCGGGACGAGGAGGACATCAAGGGCCCCGAGGACCTCGCGGGCAAGAAGGTCTGCTCGGCCGCCGGCTCCACCCCGTACCAGCGGCTCCAGAAGGAGTTCCCGAAGGCGGAGCTCGTCGCCTACGACACCTACTCCGCCTGCCTGGACAACCTCCTGACCTACCAGGTCGACGCCGTCTCCACCGACGACTCGATCCTCCTCGGCTACGCGGCCAAGGTCCCCGAGGAGCTCAAGGTCGTCGGCGAGCCCTTCTCCGAGGAGCCCTACGGCATCGGAGTGCCCCGGGGCGACAACGCCCTGCGCTTCGCCCTAGACGACGCCCTGCGGGCGCAGGAGGAGAACGGGAACTGGAAGAAGGCCTACGAGGCCACGCTCGGCCTGTCCGGCGTGCCCGCCCCGACGCCTCCCGCCATCGACCGCTACCCGGCGAGCTGAGTAAGAGGCCACCGCCATGAACGTACTCACCGACAACTTCGCGCTCTACGGGGAGGGCTTCCTCGGCACGGTCGAACTGACCGTCTACTCCTCCCTCCTCGCCCTGGCGCTGGGCTTCCTGATGGCCTCCTTCCGCGTAGCCCCCGTCGGCTCCTTCCGGGTCTTCGGCACCGTCTGGGTCACCGTCCTGCGCAACACCCCGCTCACCCTGCTCTTCTTCGCCGTGCTGCTCGGACTGCCCCGCTTCGGGCTCGTCCTGCCCTTCCAGCTCTTCGCCGTCCTCGCGCTCGGCTGCTACACCTCCGCCTTCATCTGCGAGGTGCTGCGCTCGGGCATCAACACCGTGCCCAAGGGGCAGGGCGAGGCGGCCCGGAGCCTGGGCATGTCCTTCGGCCAGACCCTGGGCGCGGTGATCCTGCCGCAGGCCTTCCGGTCCGTGATCCCGCCCGTCGGCTCCACCCTGATCGCGCTCGCCAAGAACTCGGCGATCGCCGGCGCCTTCAGCGTCACCGAGCTGCTGGGCACCTACAAGACCCTCAACGAGCTGGGCTACAGCATCATCTGGACCTTCGTCTGGATCGCCGTCGGCTACCTGATCATCACCCTGTCCATCAGCGCGCTCTTCAACGTGCTGGAGAAGCGCTGGGGGATCGCCCGATGACCGCGCACGCCCTCCAGGGGAGCCCGGAGTCCACCGCCCTCTACGACATCCCCGGCCCCCGGGCCCGGCGCCGGCACCTCCTCTACGGGATCGCCTCCACGGCGGTGATCCTCGCCATCGCCGGCTGGATCCTCTACCTATTGTTCGACACGGAGCAGTTCACCGCCGAGAAGTGGGCGCCCTTCACCTACGAGGGCATCCAGGAGCTGCTGCTCACGGGCCTGGGGAACACCCTCAAGGCCTTCGCGTACGCCTCGGTTCTCTCTCTCGCGCTCGGCGCCGTGCTCGCCACCGGCCGGCTCTCGGTGCACCGGCCGGTGCGTTGGACCGCCACGCTGTTCGTGGAGTTCTTCCGGGCCATGCCCGTGCTGGTGATGATCTTCTTCATCTTCGTGGCGCTGAAGGTCCAGCCGCTGCCGGCCCTGGTGGCCGGTCTGACCCTCTACAACGGCTCGGTGCTCGCGGAGGTCTTCCGCACGGGCGTCAACGCGGTGGAGAAGGGGCAGCGGGAGGCGGCGTACGCCCTCGGCATGCGCAAGACGCAGGTCATGTCCTTCATCCTGGCGCCGCAGGCCGTCCGGGCGATGCTGCCCGCCATCATCAGCCAACTGGTGGTGGCACTGAAGGACACCTCGCTCGGATACCTCATCACCTACGAGGAGTTCCTGCACGCGGGCAAGCTCATCGCCTCCAACCTCGACTACGACCTGCCTTTCATCCCGGTCGTGATGATCATCTCCCCGATCTACATCGGGATGTGCATGCTGCTCTCCTGGTTCGCCACCTGGGTGGCCAGGCGGGAGCGGCGCAACCCGAAGACGGTCGCGGTGGAGGTGGCCCCGGCGGCCGGACAGGAGACGGTCCTGCCGGGCGGCCCCCGGTAGCGCCGACGAGCCACCCCCACCCGGCGGCAGCCGTGGATCACTGCTCGCGCAGCGGCACCGAGACGTAACTGGGGTCGTTGCGGGGCGAGGAGAAGGTCAGCTGCGCGCCGGTGGGGTTGTGCTCGATGTAGAGCGGGTCGACGGTGTCGACGACCAGGGCGAGCCGGTGCCCCGCGGGCACGTCGTAGGCGGTCGAGAAGAGCTCCAGGTCCACCCCGAACGCCTGGCCGGGGGCGCGGCCGTGGAAGGTGTACGGGGCGTTGCTGACCAGCTTGCCGATGCCGAGCGGACCGACGTCGTAGAGGTACGCGACGAAGGTGCCGTCGGACTTCGTGGGCGTGACGGTGGTGTGCAGCTTCACCGTGCCGCGGATCGCGCGCGCGGTCGGCTGGCGCTCGGACTGCCAGACGGCGGCGAAGGCGCGGGGCAGGAGGGGGATCGAGGCGACCGGGGGTGCCTGGAAGAACTGGTCGAGGACGCTGGAGAGCAGGACGACGCCGCCGTTGGCGCCGGAGTCGACATTGGCGAACAGGTGCTCGCTGTCGGCGAGCGGGACCTTCAGCGTGGCGCCGGCGCCGACCGACTTCCAGTCGGCGTAGCCCTCGTACCCCCCGTCGCCGCGGGACTTGACCTGCACCGGAGCCTCGGTGTCCACGCCGTTGCGCTCGCCCTTGAGGTAGCGGTCGAACCAGCGGTGGGCATTGGTCCAGGTGTCGTTGGGCAGGCCGAGCAGGCCGGACCCCTCAGCGGTGGCGTGGTCCCCGGGACGGAACTCCAGCCGCTTGGGGCCGGTCAGCCGCTCGAAGAACGCGGCGTACTGGTTGGGCGGGAAGATGGTGTCGCCCCAGGCGTTGCCCAGCATGACCGCGGGGCCGTTGGCGTTGATCCGGTCCACCTGCTCGGAGGCGGAGCGCTTCTTGCCCCAGTCGATCATCTGCTGCTCCCGGTCCAGTCGGGAGCCGAGGAAGTCGCCGAGGATCGACTGGAGTTCGGGACCGGGGCGGCCGGTGAGGAAGCCCGCGGCGCCGAGCAGGCCGGCGGCCTGCAGGTGCTGGGTGCGGCCCGAGTAGATCGACTCGATGAGGTCGGCCCAGCCGCTGAGGGCGACCACGGCCTTCACGCGCGGATCGTGCGCGGAGGCCAGCAGGCTGATGCCCGCCCCGTACGAGACCCCGCCGAGGCCGATCAGGTCCGGGTCGGCGGGGGTGCGGGCGAGGGCCCAGTCGATGACGGCGGAGACGTCGGCGACGTCCGGCGGGCCGGCGACCTCGATCTGGCCGCCGGAGAGCCAGAAGCCGCGCGAGGTGTAACTGACCACGACGTAGCCGGAGTCGGCGAGCTTCTTCGCCTGGACGATGTATTCGATCTGCGGCATGCCCCAGCTGGTCGGGAGCACGATGAGCGGGTACTTCCGGCCGGCCTCGGCGCCCGCCGGGGTGAACACGTTGCCCTTGAGGGTGACGCCGCCGGAGCCGGGGATGTCGTGGAAGCGGAGCTCCGGGGAGGCCTGCTCGGCGACGACCGCCGCGGGGACGGGTGCCGCCTGGGCCTGGTGGGGGGCCAGGCCCAGGGCGGCAGCCGCCAGCACGGCCGCAACGGCCGCGGCGGTGGTGGTGCGTTCCATCTCTCGCTCCTCGCGTGAGCCGGGTTGTCAAAGTGACCCGACGGTAACGGGAGCGTGTTACCGAAAGTAACCCATCGGTAAGTTACGCGCTGGTAACGATTGAACGAAGGTCAGTGAAAGCGGCCGCGGATCCGCTGCCGTACCGAAAGCCGAGGTCAGCCGTTCTGCGGCGCGCCGTGCAGGGCGCTCTTGGCCTTCCACTGGTCCCAGGAGAGGTTCCATTCGCCGTAGCCGTTGCCGATGTCGGCGTTGCCCTTGGAGCCCTCGCCGACCACCTCGAAGGGGTCGCCCACCTGGACCTGCGCGTAGAAGGACGCGGCGTCGGCGTCGCTCATCCCGACGCAGCCCGAACTGGCGTTGGCGCGGCCGAAGTTCGCGGCGTTCCACGGAGCGGCGTGCGCGTACATGCCCGACCATGTCAGCCGCATCGCGTAGTCGACCATCTTGTCGTAGGCGTCGCCCAGGCCCACCGTCTGGGAGTCCATCCGGATGGTGCCCTCCTTCGACATGAGCACCATCTTCCCGGACCACGAGGCCTTCTTGCCGCCCGGTGTGCCGGACGAGACCGGGATGGTCCGGACCGTCTGGCCGTCCTCGACGACCGTCATCCTCTTGGTGTCGAGGCTGACCTCCATCCGGCGGTCCTTCCCGATCCTGAACTCCGTGGTGTAGTCCTTGGCGAAGAGACCGCCGCCCTTCCCGGAGTCCACCCCGTTCAGGTTCATGTCGACCTTCACCTCGGTGCCGGACTTCCAGTACTCCTTCGGCCGCCAGTCCACCCGGTCCTTGCCGCTGTAGTCCTTGAACCAGCCCCAGGAGCCCTCGGTGCTGTTCGAGGTGGTGACCTTCAGCTGCTTCTCGACCTCGGCCTTGTTGGCCACCGGGTTGTCGAAGACGATCGAGACGGGCATGGCCACGCCCGTGGTGCTGCCCTTGGGGATGTTGATCGAGACCTTGTTCACCTTGTCCGCCGCGCCGGTCCTGAACTGCGCCGCCGCGCTCTGGCTGTCGGTGTTCTGGGCCTCGACCCTGTAGTCCGTCCCGGGGGAGGCGTTGCGCTCCGACGTCCAGGTCCTCCCGTCGTCGGCTATCTTCCCGGGAAGCTCCCCGCCCTTGCCGTCGGTCACCTTCACCAGCGCGAGCTTGCCCTCGGCCAGGGTCACGGTGACCGGCTCGCCGGCCTTCACCTGATCACCCGTGAGGTTCACGGCTATCGCCATGTCCGGCTTCGGCTTCATCTCCGCCTCCCCCTTGCCGGTCCCGCTCCCGGCGCCGCCGGACCCGCCCGCGCAGGCGGTCAGGGCGGCGGCCAGGAGCGCGGCGCCCGCCAGCATGGCGTGGCGGCCCCGACGGCGCGGCAGTGCGGTACGGCGTGTGCGGCTCAACGAAACCCCTCCAAGTAATGATCTTTCGCGAATAGAGAGCGAACGGGACGACTCTAGGTTGCGCATTCCGGGGAAAAACTCCTTCTCCCCGTTGTGACGTGGACCGCAGCGAAACGGTCATCGTCCGGTCACAATCGCCGCTCACTCCGGTCATCGACCCCTGTGAAAGTCCTGTGCAGCCACCACCTCGCCCGACGCACAGGAAGGCCGACAGCCATGTGTGCACTGCTCGTGACCACTGCCCGGCAGCACCACTCCCAGGACCGGAACCAGGAGCTGACGGTGCGTGAGCTGTCTGTAGCGGAATACCGGACTTTCCTTTTCCGGCACGGGAGGGCGAGCTTCCTCCAGTACCCGTCCTGGGGCGAGGTGAAGGACCTCTGGCGCTCCCAAAGGGTCGGATGGCACTACCCGGGCGGTGAAGTCATGGGGGCCGCCCTCGTCCTCTACCGCCAATTCCCGGGCACCCGGTTATACTTCGCCTACCTTCCCGAAGGGCCCGTCGTCGACTGGTCCGACCCGCACATAGACCACTGGCTGACCCCGCTGCTGCGCCACCTGCGGTCCGCGGGCGCCTTCGCCGTCCGGATGGGCCCCACCCCCGCCTACCGCCGCTGGGACGCGGCCACCGTCAAGTCCGCGACCGGGCCCGGCCGGCAGCTCTCCGACGTCCTGGCCACCGAGGTCGACCCGGTCGGCTCCGCCCTCGCCGACCGGCTGCGCACCCGCGGTTGGAAGCGCTGCGGCGGCGAGGACGACGGGGACGCGCAGCCCCGCCACGTCTTCCGCGTGCCGCTGGCGGGCCGCTCCCGCGACGACCTGTGGTCGGGGCTGAACCAGGAGTGGCGGCGCAATGTGCGCAAGGCCGCGAAGGCGGGTGTGGAGACGGTCCTCGGCAGCGCCGCCGACCTTCCGGAGTTCTACCGGCTGCTGCGGATCACCGAGGAGCGCGACGGATTCCGGCTCGGCCGCTCCCTCGCGTACTACGAGCAGCAGTACCGCGTCCTCAATGCCGAGCAGCCCGGCCGGATGCGGCTCTACCTGGGCATCCACCAGGGCGAGATCCTCGCCGCCCACACGATGATCGTCGCGGGGAGCCGGGTCTGGTACCAGACCGGCGCCTCCGCCGACCACCGGCGCGAAGTGCGTCCCAGCAATGCCCTGCAGTGGCGCATGATGGGCGACGCCCACGCCCTCGGCGCGGACGAGTACGACATGCGGGGGGTACCCTCCACCCTTGACCCCGACGAACGTTCTTTCGGGCTGCTGCGCTGGAAGCTCGGCACCGGCGGGCAGGTCGTCGAGACGCTCGGCGAGTGGGAGACCCCGATGGACGGACACACCAACACGGCGTTGTACAAGGCCTTCCAGGCGTACCTGGCCCGCCGGTGAGCCACGGCACCACCGCCGCGGCGTCCGTCACGGCCGGGCACCCGTCGGCCGAACACGTCACGGCCGACGGCACGCCGGCTGAACACGTCACGGCTGAACACGTCACGGCCGAACACCTCGCAGTCGAACACGTCGCGGCCGAACACCTCGCGGCCGGGCACACCGCCGCCGGCGCCCCGGCCGGACCGGCCGCGGCGCCCCGCAAGACCTCGGTGCTGCGCAGCGGCGCGCTCATGGCGGCCGGTTCCATCGTCTCCCGCGCCACCGGCTTCGTCCGCTCCGCCGTCGTCGTCGCCGCGCTGGGCGTCGGTTTGCTCGGCGACGGCTACGCGGTGGCCAACACGGTCCCGAACATCATCTACATCCTGCTCGTGGGCGGCGCCCTCAACGCCGTCTTCGTGCCGGAGCTGGTCCGGGCCGCCAAGGAGCACGAGGACGGCGGCGCCGCCTACACCGACCGGCTGCTGACCGCCTGCACGGTCGTGCTCGTGGCGATCACGGCCGCCGCGGTCCTCGCCGCCCCGCTGATCGTCTCCGCGTACACCGGATACAGCGGCGCCCAGGAGAGCACCACCGTCGCGCTGGCCCGCTACTGCCTGCCGCAGATCCTCTTCTACGGGCTCTTCACCCTGCTCGGCCAGGTACTGAACGCGCGCGGCCGGTTCGGCGCCATGATGTGGACCCCGGTCCTCAACAACTTCGTCGTCATCGGCGTGTTCAGCCTCTTCCTCTACGTCTCCCACGACGCGGAGCAGGGCCTGACCGCCGCCGAGACCCGGCTGCTCGGACTCGGCACCACCGCCGGCATCGTCCTCCAGGCCCTCGCCCTCCTCCCCTCGCTGCGCGCCGCCCGCTTCCGCTGGCGCCCCCGCTTCGACTGGCGCGGCAGCGGCCTCGGCCGCCCCCTGCGCAACGCGGGCTGGCTGGTCCTGCTCGTCCTCACCAACCAGCTCGCCTACTGGGTCGTCACCCGCCTCTCCACCACCACCGGCGCCCAGGCCGACCTCGCCGGCCTCCCGGGCGCCGGGTACACGGCCTACAGCAACGCCTACCAGCTGTGGATCGTCCCCCAGGGCATCATCACCGTCTCCCTCGTGACCGCGCTGATGCCCCGGATGAGCGCCGCGGCCTCCGACGGCGACCTCGCCTCCGTCCGCCGCGACGTCTCGTACGCACTGCGCTCCAGCGCCGTCCTCGTCGTGCCGGCCGCCGCGCTCTTCGCCGCCCTCGCGCCCTGGGTGATGGGCTCCGTCTTCGAGTACGGCCGCACCGGCGCCGCCGACATCGAGGTGATGGCGGGCATCCTCCTCGCCTTCGCGCCCGGCCTGATCGCCTTCTCCGCCCAGTACGTCCTCTCGCGCGGCTTCTACGCCCTCTCCGACACCAGGACCCCGTTCTTCCTGAACCTGGTCGTCGCCGCGCTCAACGCGGGCCTGTCCGCCGCCGCGTACTTCCTCCTCTCCCCGCGCTGGGCGGTCACCGGGATGGCCGCCGCCTCCTCGGTCGCCTTCTTCGCCGGCGCGGTCGCGACCGGCTGCGTCCTCGCCCGCCGGCTCGGCCCGCGCGCGGGCACCCGTACCGAGCGCCGTGCCACAGCCGTACGGACCCACCTGCGCGTCCTCGCCGCCTCGGTCCCGGCGGCCGTCGCCGGGTACGCCGCCGCGCGGGCCGTCGAGCGGTGGGGCGACTTCGCCGCGGTGGGGGCGGGAACCGCGGCCCTGCTGATCGTCGTCGTCCTCCTCGCCGGGCCGCTGCGCCTGACGGAGATCACCGACCTGCTGGCCTCCCTGCGGCGCAGGACCGGCTGTTAGGGTGAGGACCCGCCCCCGACCCTCTTGGACGATGACCGCATGCCACGCGTACTGCTGATCGAGGACGACCCTTCCATCAGGGAAGGGGTGGGACTGGGCCTGCGCCGGCGCGGCCACGAGGTGAGCGCCGCCGAGACCGGCGAGGCGGGGCTCGCCCTGATGGCCGGCTTCCGGCCCGAGCTCGTCCTGCTCGACCTGATGCTGCCCGGGATGAACGGCGTGCAGGTCTGCCGCCGGATCCGGGAGACCAGCGAGGTCCCGATCATCATGCTCACCGCGCGCGGCGACGACTTCGACATCGTCATCGGCCTGGAGGCCGGGGCCGACGACTACATCGTCAAACCCGCCCGCACCGAGGTCATCGAGGCGCGTGTCAAGGCCGTCCTGCGCCGGCTCGCCGACCCCGTCGGGATCCGCCCCGAGGTCGCGCACCACGCGGAGCTGGCCATCGACCGGGCCGGGCTGACCGTCTCCAAGAACGGCGAGCGCGTCGCCCTCGCCCCCAGCGAGATCAAGCTCCTGCTGCACCTGTCGGCCTCGCCCGAGCAGGTCTTCTCCCGCCAGCAGCTGCTGGAGTACGTGTGGGACCACAGCTACCACGCCGACGCCCGGCTCGTGGACGCCTGCGTGCGCCGGCTGCGGCACAAGATAGAGGACCCCGACGGCGCCCCCCGCTACATACAGACCGTGCGGGGCTTCGGCTACCGCTTCGGCCCCCTGTAGGGGCGCCGGATGAGAAGGATGGCGCCGCTCGGCCTGCGCACCCGGCTGATCGCGGCCTTCCTGCTGGTCGCCGCGATCTGCGCGGTGACCACCGCCGCGTTCACCTACCAGCAGGCGCGCAACGCGATCCTCAAACAGACCCAGGACATCGCCGTCAACGCCCTGCGCGACCAGGTGGCGCAGCAGGAGCTGCGCCTGCCCCTCACCCAGCAGGAGCTCCAGACCGCCGTCAACGAGCTGGGCAAGCGGGGCAAGCCGCACGCCTGGAACATCTTCGGCGAGTACGCCGAGCTGCGCGCGTCCACCAGCCTCGACTCGCCGACCTCCGCCGTGATCACGGACGAACTCCGCACCAAGGTCCGGGAGAAGGGGTACGGGGCGTTCCAGCGGGTCGAGGACCGCGTCGGGAAGCCGTACCTCACGTTCGGCGTCGCCGTCACCTTCCAGCACGACGGGGTCCAGGAGCCCACGGGCGCCGTCTTCTTCGCCAGCATGCCGCTGGTCACCGAGAAGCAGACCGTGCAGGCCCTGGTGGCCGCCGCCCAGCAGGGCGCCGTCCCCGGCCTCGCCATCGCCGTCATCCCCGCGCTGCTCGCCGCGCGCAGCGTGCTGCGGCCCGTCCGCGACATGCGCCGCGCCGCCCAGCGGCTCGGCCGGGGCCGCCTGGACACCCGGATCGAGGTCAGGGGGGCCGACGAGCTCGCCGGCCTCGCCCGTACGTTCAACGAGACGGCCCGCGCCCTCGAACAGTCGGTGGCCGAGCTGCGCGAGGCGGAGCAGCGGGCCCGCCGCTTCGCCTCCGACGTCTCGCACGAACTGCGCACCCCGCTCTCCGGCATGCTGGCCGTCACCGAGGTCCTCGACGAGGACGCCGTACGGCTCGACCCCGACACCGCCAAGGCCCTCCACCTCATCAGCGCGGAGACCGGCAAGCTCGCCGTCCTCGTCGAGGACCTGATGGAGATATCCCGCTTCGACGCCCGCGCCGCCGAGTTGAACCTGGACGACGTCGACATCGCGGAGGCCGTGCGCAAGACCCTCGAACTGCGCCACTGGGACGACCACCGCGTGCACACCGTGCTGCCGGACGGGGTCCGCGCCCGGCTGGACCCCAGGCGCTTCGACGTGGTCCTCGCCAACCTGGTCGGCAACGCCCTGCGCCACGGCGGCGCCCCCGTACGGGTCGCCGTGGGAACCGCCCCGCACCCGGAGGGGGAGCGGCTGGTCATCGAGGTCGCCGACAGCGGGCCCGGGATCGCCCCCGAGGTGCTGCCGCACATCTTCGACCGCTTCTACAAGGCGGACGCCGCCCGTACCCGCTCCGCCGGCAGCGGCCTCGGCCTCGCGATCACCCAGGAGAACGTCCACCTGCACGGCGGTGTGCTCCGCGCGGCCAACGGGCCCGCGGGCGGCGCCGTGTTCACCCTCGACATGCCGCTGGAGGCGCGGGTATGACCGCCGCGAAGGCCAGAACCGCCACCCTCGCGCTGGTGGGCGCCCTGCTGCTGGGCGGCTGCGGGATCAAGCCCACCGGGGTCATCGAGGCCGGTCACGCCGCCGAGGTGACCGTACCGGGCGCGACCGGCGGGGTCGTCGTCTACTTCGTGGCCCAGGACAGCACCCGGCTCGTGCCGGTCCCCTTCTTCATGAACGGCTACACGCTCGCCCCCACCCCGCTCGTGCGGCTGCTGCTGGCGGGCCCGACCGGGCGGGCGCGGGAGGCGGGCCTGGTCACGGAGCTGCCGGTGGTCCCCGAGGAGGACGAGGAGAAGGTGGTCGTCGAGATCACCGCCGGGGACGTCGTGAACGTGCGGCTGCCGGTCAAGGTGGGCGGCCTGTCCAAGACGGCCGTCGCGCAGATCGTGTGCACGGCCCGCTTCTCCGTCAAGGCGGACACGGACACCGTCAGCGACGTCTCGATCACCGGCACCGACACGACCCTCGCACCCACCCCGTGCGACATGGGGCGCTGACCGCCGGCCCGCACCGCGGGAACCGGGGGAGACGGCGGCGACGCCGCCGCCGGGCCGACACCCGCCGCTGCCGCCGGCCCGCACCGCGGGGCGCTCTTGCGGCGAGGGCGGCCCACCGGCCACGGTGGCCGCATGGACCTCGCCACGGGCGGCGCGCCCGACGTCTTCGACCCCCGCGTCTACGCCGAGGGTGTCCCGTACGAGCGCTACCGCCTCCTGCGCGACACCGTCCCGGTGGCCTGGCAGCCCGAACCGGAGGTGCTGGGATGGCCCGCCGGACCAGGCTTCTGGGCCGTCACCCGGCACGCCGACGTCGTACGGGTCCTGCGCGACCACCGCACATACTCCTCCTGGCTCGGCGCCACCCAGATCCGCGACCCCGACCCCGCCGACCTGCCCTTCCTGCGCCACACCATGCTCAACCAGGACCCCCCGGACCACGGACGGCTGCGCCGGCTCGTCGCCCGCGCCTTCACCCCCGCCCGGGTGGACGCCTTCGCCGGACGGGTCCGCGCCCGCGCCCGCACGCTGCTGGCCGGCGCCCGCGAGAGGGCCGAGGACGGCGCCGTCGACATCGTGCGCGCCGTCACCGACGAGTACGCGCTGCTGAACCTCACCGACCTGCTGGGCGTCCCCGCCTCCGACCGGGCGCTGCTGCTGGAGTGGACCGTACGGATCATCGGCTACCAGGACCCCGACGACGCGCCACAGCCCCCGGCGGGCCCGGACGGCACCCCGCTCAACCCGCGCTCGCCGGCGCTGCTCGGGGAGATGTTCGCGTACGCCCGCGACCTGGCCGCCCACAAGCGCGCGCACCCGGGCGACGACGTGATGACCGCCCTCGCCCGGGGCGGACTCGACCCGGCCGAGCTGGAGATGTTCTTCTTCCTGCTGACCGTCGCGGGCAACGACACCGTGCGCGGCGCGGCCCCCGGCGGCCTGCTCGCCCTCGCCCTCGACCCGGACGCCTACCGGGGCCTGGCCGACGGCCGGGTGGCGGTGGACACCGCCGTCGAGGAACTCCTGCGGGTCCACCCGCCGGTGCTCAGCTTCCGCCGCACCGCGGCCGTGGAGACCGTACTGGCCGGGCAGCGGGTGCGGGCCGGCGACAAGGTGGTGGTCTTCCACGCCTCCGCCAACCACGACGAGCGCGTCTTCGCCGCCCCCGGACGCCTCGACCTCGGGCGCTCGCCCAACCCGCACGTCTCGTTCGGGGACGGGCCGCACGTGTGCCTCGGCGCGCACTTCGCCCGCCTCCAGCTGCGCACCCTCTACGAGGAGTGGCGGGCCGCCCTGCCCGCGCCCGAACTCGCTGGCCCGCCGCGCAGACTGGTCTCGAACTTCATCAACGGGATCACACGGTTGCCGCTGCGGGTGTCCGGGCCGCCGCGGTGACGTCCGCCTCCAGCTCCGTCACGTCCGGCCCGTAGGCGTCGGAGTTGACGACTTTCAGGACGAGGCAGAAGGACGCGTCCTTGTACGTGCGGGCCAGCGACCGGTGGTGGCGGGCCAGGTAGCGGGCCCCGGCCTGGTTGCTGTTGGCGGTCTGCCCCGACAGCAGGAACACCGGCCGGGCGCCGCGGCCCGTCGTCAGCCGCGCCAGCAGCACGTACTCGGCGACGCCCTTCTCCCATCGGTACGTCTCGGCGCCCACGCCGATCGCGCCCCGGTCCGGTCCGGGCTCACCGGACACGTCGACCCGCACCCCCGGGAGCATGGAGCTCAGGTGCGCCGCGGTACGGGCGTTGGAGACCGGGCCGCCGACACAGAACTCGGCGCGCTCGCCGAAGCCCTGGCGGGCCTCGTGGGTGATGATCTGCACGGTCGCCCCGCAGTCCTTGATCAGGGCGGAGATCTCCAGCAGCGCGAAGGCGTCGTTGCGGTGCAGCGAGGAGTCGGTGCCGCCCATCTGCCGGTTGACCACGAAGAGGCAGTCGGATCCGGTCGGCAGCCCGAAGAACGCCTGCTTGCGGCGCAGCGCACGGCGCCACAGGTAGGTCCGGGCACACCAGCCGACCCCGCCGCTGAGAGCGGTGGCTATCACCCCGAGCACGATGTTGCGCACGTCGTCGTTCATGCGGCGGATGGTAGCCGTCACGCGGCCTTCCTGACGCGGGGGGTGCGGTGAAGTTACAGTGCCGCAGCCGGGCCTGACCGGCCGTCGACTGGAGGAAACGGATGCGTCGTCCCGCCGTACGTCAGTTAGCGCTCGTCGCCCTCGCCGGGGCGCTCGTCTCCACGGGGGCCGCCGCTCCGCCGTCGGGAGCCGCCGCCCCGCCCAAGGTCCCCGTCGCCGCCGGCTACGGCGGGGCGGTGGCCAGTGTCGACGCCGACGCCTCGGCCGCGGGCATCGCCGTCCTGCGCGCCGGCGGCAACGCCGTGGACGCCGCGGTCGCCACCGCCGCCGCGCTCGGGGTCACCGAGCCGTACTCGGCGGGGATCGGCGGGGGCGGCTACTTCGTGTACTACGACGCCGGGACCCGCCGGGTGCACACCATCGACGGCCGGGAGACCGCCCCGGCCTCGGCCACCCCCGCGCTGTTCCAGGAGAACGGGGCCGCCATCCCCTTCGCGGAGGGGCAGACCAGCGGCCTGGGGGTCGGCGTCCCCGGCACCCCCGCGACCTGGAAGAGCGCCCTCGACGCCTGGGGCACCCGCCCGCTGCGCCGACTTCTGGAACCCGCCCGGAAACTGGCCCGCGAGGGCTTCACGGTGGATTCCACCTTCCGCGCCCAGACCGAGGCCAACGAGGCCCGGTTCAGGGACTTCCCCGACACCCGCGAGCTGTTCCTGCCGGGTGGCGCTCTGCCCGTCGTCGGCTCCACCTTCAAGAACCCGGACCTGGCCGATACGTACGAGGAGCTCGGCCGCAAGGGGGCCGGAGCGCTCTACCGGGGGCCGATCGCCGAGGACATCGTCCGGACCGTGCGCACCCCTCCGGTGGACCCGGCCGCCACCCGCACCGTCCGCGCCGGCGACCTGACCCCCGGCGACCTGCGCGCCTACGCGACCAAGCGGCAGGCCCCGACCCAGGTCCGCTACCGGGGCCTGGACGTCTACAGCATGGCGCCCTCCTCCTCCGGCGGCACCACCGTCGGCGAGGCGCTGAACATCCTGGAGCGGACCGACCTGTCGGAGCTGTCCGAGGCGCAGTACCTGCACCGCTTCATCGAGGCCTCGCGGATCTCCTTCGCCGACCGCGGCCGGTGGGTCGGCGACCCGGCCGCCGAGGACGTGCCGACGCGGCAGCTGCTCTCGCAGCGCTTCGCCGACTCGCGGGCCTGCCTGATCGACCCGGACCGGGCGCTGACCAGCCCGCTGGCCCCCGGGGACCCGCGCGATCCGCGGCCCTGCGCCACGACGGGGAAGGCGGCGCCGACCACGTACGAGGGGGAGAACACCACCCATCTGACCGTCGCCGACCGCTGGGGCAACGTCGTCTCCTACACCCTGACCATCGAATCCACCGGCGGCAGCGCGATCACCGTTCCGGGCCGCGGCTTCCTGCTGAACAACGAGCTCACCGACTTCTCCTTCGTCCCGGCCGCGGCGGGCGTCCCGGACCCGAACCTGCCCGGCCCCGGCAAGCGGCCGCGCTCGTCCATGTCCCCGACCATCGTGCTGGAGCACGGGCGGCCGGTCCTGGCCCTCGGCTCACCGGGCGGCGCGACCATCATCACCACCGTGCTGCAGACACTGACCGGGCACCTCGACCGCGGCCTCCCGCTGGTCGAAGCCATCGCCGCGCCGCGCGCCAGCCAGCGCAACCAGACCACCACCGAGCTGGAGCCGGGCCTGTGGAACAGCCCGGTACGGGCCGAGCTGGAGGCGATCGGCCAGGGCTTCCGGCAGAATCCGGAGATCGGGGCCGCCACCGGAGTGCAGCGGCTGCCGGACGGCCGCTGGCTCGCGGCGGCCGAGACCAGCCGGCGGGGCGGCGGCTCGGCGATGGTCGTCCACCCGCACGGGAGGCCGTAGCGGCGTCGACCGCGTCCGCCGGCGGTGCGCCGTGCGCCTGTGCGCCTGTGCGCCTGTGCGTCGGGCGTCCGCCGGCCGTGCGCCGTGTGCCCTTCGGGCGTGCCGGGGAACGGCTACGGGAGCGTCAGGACCCTCGGTCCGCCGGCGGTGATCGCCACCGTGTGCTCCGCGTGGGCGGCCCGGCTGCCGTCGACCGTCCGCAGGGTCCAGCCGTCGCCGTCGCAGCGGTAGTCGTCCGTACCGCCCGCGATGACCATCGGCTCGATCGCGATCACCATGCCGGGGCGCAGCTTCATACCGCGCCCCGGCGGGCCCTCGTTGGGCACGCCCGGGTCCTCGTGCATGCTGCGGCCGATCCCGTGGCCGCCGAAGCCGTCGGGGATGCCGAATCCGGCGGCTCGGCAGACGGTGCCGACTGCGTGCGCGATGTCCCCGATCCGGTTGCCCGGCACGGCGGCGGCGATCCCGGCGGCGAGGGCCGCCTCGGCGGTCTCGATGAGCCGCAGGTCGGCGGGGCGGGCCCGGCCGACGGTGAAGCTGACCGCCGCGTCGCCGACCCAACCGCCCAGTCTCGCCCCGCAGTCGATGCTGACCAGGTCGCCGTCGCGGAGCCGCGCGCCGTCGGGGATGCCGTGCACGATCGCGTCGTTGACCGAGGCGCAGATCACCCCCGGGAACGGCACGGGCGCGAAGCGCGGCCGGTAGCCGAGGAAGGGCGAGGCCGCACCGGCCCCGCGGAGCACCCCGCGGGCCACCCGGTCCAGGTCCAGCAGCGAGCTGCCGACGCGCGCGGCCTCCCGTACGGCCGCGAGGGCCTGTGCCACGACGCGGCCCGCGGCGCGCATCTCGTCGATCGACTGTTCTGTCTTCAGTTCCACCATGCCAATAACTATACCGGTATAACTTTAACGGGATAGTTATTGGCCCGGGGGGTAGGATGGACGCATGGTCCGTACCCCACTCACCCCGGAAGAGCGCGAGCGCGGCGAGCGCCTGGGCGCGCTGCTGCGCGAGGCGCGCGGCGCGCGCACCATGGTCGAGATCGCGGCCGGCGCCGGCCTCTCGGCCGAGACGCTGCGCAAGATCGAGACGGGTCGGGCGCCCACCCCCGCCTTCTTCACCGTCGCCGCCCTCGCCGAGGTGCTCGGGCTCTCCCTCGACGAAGTGCTGCGGCGGTGCGCCCTCGTGCCCGCCTGAGGGGGCCCGCGAGCGCGGCCTGCGGGCCCGGGGCCGTAGGGTCGGCGGCATGGATCTCGAAGAGCTGGGCAGGGCCCGGTACGTCAGCCTCACCACGTTCCGCAAGGACGGCACGCCCGTGGCGACGCCGGTCTGGGCGGTGGCCGACGGCGGCGAGCTGTACGTGTGGACGCGCAGCGATTCGTGGAAGGTCAAGCGGATCCGCAACGACGGTCGGGTCCAGGTCACTCCGTGCGACGTGCGCGGACGCGTCGCGCCGGGGGCACCGGCGCGGGAGGGGCGGGCCCGGCTGCTGGACGAGTCGGGGCTGCGGCGGGTGCGGAAGCTGATGACGCGCAAGTACACCTGGCAGTTCTGGGCGGTGGACGTCCCGGCCACGCTCGCGCGGCGCGGGAAGCGGCCGCACACCGCGATCGCCGTCCAGCTTTGAGGCGCCCGTAGCCCGCCTGTAACACGCGTGCGGTGCAATGCGGTCATGGAGACCGCGACTGCGCTGATGATCGGTCAACTGGCCGACTACTTAAAGGGACTGACGCGGAGACTGGACCCCGGGGCGGGGTGGTACGGGGAGTTCCTGCGGCGGGACCCGGACGGTATGGCGGCCGCTCTGGCCGGCGCGGCGATGCCGCCGTGGGACGTGGTGGAGTCGCTGCTGCGGGACCTGGAGGCGACGGTCGGCACGGAGGCCGCGACGCGGGAGGCCGTGTACGCGGCCCGGCTGCGGGCCGCGGCCGCCGCCGCGTGGGACAGGCTGCCGGGCGGGGCCGAGGAACTGAGGTCCCTGCACGCGCTGTCGGCGTCCCAGCGGGCGGAGACGGCGGCGGCCCTGCGCGCACTGACGGCCGAGCTCGGCGGCGCCGCCGACCCGCGGGTCGCGGCCGCCCTGGCCGGGGAGCTCGCGTGGGCCCAGGACGACGCCGTGCGCGCCGCTGCCCGCCACGACGACCTGACCGCCCGGCTGGCCTCCCTCCACACCGCCGCCCCCGGTGCGACCGCCCGGGGCGAAGCCCCCTACGGCAGCACCGCCACCCCCGACCGCGGCCGTGGGGTGCGGGGCGAAGCCCCCTCCGGCGCCACCGCCCCCGCCTCCGCCGGGCAGGGCGCCGCCTACCCCGGGCACGGCGCCGCCGCGTGGGATGCAGCCCCCGACGGCGCCACCGCCCCCGCCGGGCACGGCGCCGTCGCGTGGGGCGACGCCCCTTCCGGCGCCACCGCCTACCCGGAGCACGGCGCCGCGACGTGGGGCGAAACCCCCTCCGCCGCCGCCCCCGCCCGGCCCGGCGCCGCCGCGTGGGGTGTGGCTCCCGCCGCCGACCCCCTGCCGGCCGTTCCGCGCCAGCGCAGCACCACCGCCACCGCCGCCACCGAATGGCCGGCCGCCGGTCGGGAGCCGGAGCCGGAGCAGACAGGAGGGTGGGCCGCGGACGCGCCGTCCGCGTCGACCGCGCAGGCGCCGGCCGGGCCGTTCGAACACGCCCCGGACGGGGCGTCCGCGGCCGACCCGTCCGCGTCGACCGCGCAGGCGCCGGCCGGGCCGTTCGAACACGCCCCGTCCGGGTCGGCCGCGCAGGCCCCGTCCGGGTCGGCCGGGTCGGCCGCGCGGGCGCCCGTCGGGACATCCGCGCAGGCGCCCGTCGGGCGGGCCGAGGGGCGGTGGTCGCGCGGGGGCCGGCGTGCCGGGGGTGCCCGCTACGCGGGCGCGGTGGCTCCCGAGGGCGCGGGTGCCCCGCGGCCGGGGCGGGACGCCGAGCCGGTACCGGCACTGCCGACGCCGCGCGGGGCCCGCTTCGGCCGCCCCGCGGCGGATGCCCGGGCGGATCCCCCCGCCCCGAGCGGGGACCGTTCCCGGCGCAGCGGTCCCGCGGGGGAGCCGGCCTCCGCCGCGGACACGACCGCCCCGCCCGGGGGGAGTACCCGGGGACTCGTCGGGGAACTGGTCGCGCTGCGTGCGCGGGGCCGCAGCGGTGAGGCGCACGGGCTGCTGTGCGAGGCCGCCGCCTGGCCCGCCGAGCGGTGGCCCGGGCTCGCAACCGAGCTGGCCCGCGCCGGGCTCGCCGCCGACTGGGCCACCCTGCTGTGGGAGGCGGCCTCGCTGCCGCCCGGACAGCTCGCGGCGGCCGCGGCCGCCCTCGGCGAGGCCGGTTGGGAGGCCGACTCCGACCGCCTGCTGCGCCAGGGCATGGCCCGGCCCCCGGCCGAGATCGCCGCCGCGGCCCTCGCCCTCGGCGAGGCCGGCCGGACCCGTGAGACGGCGGCCCTGCTCGGCGCCTTCGTCCGGGTCCGCACCGCGGAGGAGGCCGCCGTGACGGCCCGGCGGGACCCGGGGTGGTTCGTGCCCCGCCTGCTGCACGCGGCCCGCGCACTGCCCGGCTCCCGGCACCGCGACCTGGTCCACGCGCTTCGGGTGGCCGGCATCGTGGCGGCGTAAACCGCCCGCCCGGCGACCGCATCTGATCGCCGGGCGACCTGTCGTGATCGACTACTCCAACCGCGCACGGCGGTCTTGCCCCAGGCTGGACCGAGGCCTACGTTCTACTCCCTACGTACTCCGTCTACGTGCGTAGAACTCGGCGTTCCCGTCGCGAGGAGCAGCTCATGGCCCAAGTCGTCCGCGCCGCGCTGGTCCAGGCCACCTGGACCGGAGACACCGAATCGATGATCGCCAAGCACGAGGAGCACGCCCGGCGGGCCGCCGCCCAGGGGGCGAAGATCATCGGCTTCCAGGAGGTGTTCAACGCCCCCTACTTCTGCCAGGTCCAGGAGCCCGAGCACTACCGCTGGGCCGAGGCCGTCCCCGACGGCACGACCGTCCGCCGCATGCGCGACCTCGCCCGCGAGACCGGCATGGTGATCGTCGTACCGGTCTTCGAGCTGGAGAGCGAGGGCTTCTACTACAACACCGCCGCCGTCATCGACGCCGACGGCAGCTACCTGGGCAAGTACCGCAAACACCACATCCCGCAGGTCAAGGGATTCTGGGAGAAGTACTACTTCCGCCCGGGCAACCTCGGCTGGCCGGTGTTCGACACCGCGGTCGGCCGGGTCGGCGTGTATATCTGCTACGACCGCCACTTCCCCGAGGGCTGGCGGCAGTTGGGCCTGGCCGGAGCCCAGCTGGTCTACAACCCCTCCGCCACCCACCGCGGGCTCTCCGCCTACCTCTGGCAGCTGGAGCAGCCCGCCGCGGCCGTCGCCAACGAGTACTTCATCGCCGCGATCAACCGCATCGGCCAGGAGGAGTACGGCGACAACGACTTCTACGGGACCAGCTACTTCGTGGACCCCCGCGGCCGGTTCGTCGGCGAGCCCGCCAGTGACAAGGAGGAGGAACTCCTGGTCCGCGACCTCGACTTCGACCTGATCAAAGAAGTCCGCGACCAGTGGGCCTTCTACCGCGACCGCCGCCCCGACGCCTACGGAGGGCTCGTACAGCCGTGAGCAACCCCATTCCCCTGCACAGCCGCCACCGCACCGTCATGCCCGACTGGCTCGCGCTCTACTACGACCGCCCCATCGAGCTCACCCACGGCGAGGGCCGCCACGTCTGGGACGCCGACGGCAACCGCTACCTCGACTTCTTCGGCGGCATCCTGACCACGATGACCGCCCACGCCCTGCCCGAGGTCACCAAGGCCGTCGCCGAGCAGGCCGGGCGCCTCATCCACTCCTCGACCCTCTACCTCAACCGGCCGATGATCGAGCTGGCCGAGCGGGTCGCGGCGCTGTCCGGCATCCCCGACGCCCGGGTCTTCTTCACCACCTCCGGCACCGAGGCCAACGACGCGGCCCTGCTGCTCGCGACGACGTACCGCCGCTCCAACCAGATCCTGGCGATGCGCAACAGCTACCACGGCCGGTCCTTCTCCACCGTCTCCGTCACCGGCAACCGGGGCTGGTCCCCGACCAGCCTCTCGCCGCTCCAGACGTACTACGTCCACGGCGCGGTCCGCACCCGGGGCCCCTTCGCGGAGCTGTCCGACCGCGACTTCACCGCGGCCGCCGTCGCGGACCTCCAGGACGTCCTCGGCCAGGCACGCGGGGGAGTGGCCGCGCTCATCGCCGAGCCGATCCAGGGCGTCGGCGGGTTCACCTCGCCGCCTGACGGCCTGTACGGGGCCTTCCGCGAGGTCCTCGACCGGCACGGCATCCTGTGGATCAGCGACGAGGTGCAGACCGGCTGGGGCCGTACCGGCGAGCACTTCTGGGGCTGGCAGGCGCACGCGCAGAACGGCCCGCCGGACATCCTCACCTTCGCCAAGGGCATCGGCAACGGGATGTCCATCGGCGGGGTCGTCGCCCGATCCGAGGTCATGAACTGCCTGGACGCCAACTCCATCTCCACCTTCGGCGGCTCCCCGGTCACCATGGCCGCCGGCGTCGCCAACCTCTCGTACCTGCTGGAGCACGACCTCCAGGGCAACGCCCGCCGCGTCGGCGGCCTGCTCCTGGAGCGGCTGCGCTCCGTCGCCGCCCACGCGCCCGCCGTACGGGAGGTCCGCGGCCGGGGCCTGATGGCCGGACTGGAACTGACCCGGCCCGGCACCGACCAGGCCGACCCGGAGGCGACCGCCGCCGTCCTGGAGGCCGCCCGCGAGGGCGGGCTGCTCCTCGGCAGGGGCGGCGGCCACGACACCAGCGTGCTGCGCATCGCGCCGCCGCTCTCCCTCACCGTCGCCGAGGCGGAAGAGGGCGCCGAGATCCTCGAACAGGCGCTCCGCAGCATCGAGTAGGGGGACCCATGAGCATCCGCACCCTGATCCGCGGCGGCCTCGTCGTGACCGCCGCCGACGAACTGCACGCGGACGTCCTCATCGAGGACGGCCGCGTGGCGGCCCTGGCCACGCACGGCTCGGAGCCCGCCGAGGCCTGGACCGCCGACCGCGTGATCGACGCGAGCGGCAAGTACGTGATCCCGGGCGGGGTCGACGCCCACACCCACATGGAGCTCCCCTTCGGCGGCACCTCCGCCTCGGACACCTTCGAGACGGGGACCAGGGCCGCCGCCTGGGGCGGCACCACCACCATCGTCGACTTCGCGGTGCAGAGCGTGGGCCGCAGCCTGCGCGAGGGGCTCGACACCTGGTACGACAAGGCCGACGGCAAGTGCGCCGTCGACTACGCCTTCCACATGATCCTCTCCGACGTCAACGAGGGCACCCTCAAGGAGATGGACCTGCTGGTCGGGGAGGGCGTCACCTCCTTCAAGCTGTTCATGGCCTACCCCGGCGTCTTCTACAGCGACGACGGCAGAATCCTGCGCGCGATGCAGCGCGGCACCGCCAACGGCGGGCTGATCATGATGCACGCGGAGAACGGCATCGCGATCGACGTGCTCGTCGAACAGGCCCTGGCGCGCGGGGAGACCGACCCCCGCCACCACGGCGAGGTCCGCAAGGTGCTCCTCGAAGCCGAGGCCACCCACCGCGCCATCCAACTCGCCCGGGTGGCGGGCGCGCCCCTGTACGTGGTGCACGTCTCGGCGGAGGAGGCGGTCGCCGAGATCGCCGCCGCCCGGGACAAGGGGCTGCCCGTCTTCGGGGAGACCTGTCCGCAGTACCTGTTCCTGTCCACCGACAACCTGGCCGAGCCCGACTTCCAGGGCGCCAAGTACGTCTGCTCCACCCCGCTGCGTCCCCGCGAGCACCAGGCGGCCCTGTGGCGGGGACTGCGGACCAACGACCTCCAGGTGGTCTCCACGGACCACTGCCCCTTCTGCTTCCGCGGCCAGAAGGAGCTCGGCCGCGGCGACTTCTCGAAGATCCCGAACGGGCTGCCGGGCGTGGAGAACCGGATGGACCTCCTCCACCAGGCCGTTCTGGACGGGCACATCAGCCGCCGCCGCTGGATCGAGATCGCCTGCGCGACCCCGGCCCGCATGTTCGGCCTCTACCCCCGAAAGGGCACCATCGCGCCGGGCTCCGACGCCGACATCGTCCTCTACGATCCGCACGCCGAGCAGGTCATCTCCGCCGAGACGCACCACATGAACGTGGACTACTCGGCGTACGAGGGCAGGCGGATCACCGGACGCGTCGACTCGGTCCTCTCGCGCGGCGAACTCGTCGTCGACCGGCGCGAGTACACCGGAAGGGCCGGACACGGGGCCTTCGTCCACCGCTCCACCTGCCAGTACCTGTAAGGAGAGTCCCCCTTCATGGACTTCGGCCTCGTCCTGCAAACCGACCCGCCGGCCTCCCAGGTCGTCAGCCTGATGAAACGCGCGGAGCGCAACGGCTTCCGCTACGGCTGGACCTTCGACTCGGCGGTCCTGTGGCAGGAGCCGTTCGTCATCTACAGCCAGATCCTGGCCAACACGCAGAAGCTGCGCGTCGGCCCGATGGTCACCAATCCGGGCACCCGCACCTGGGAGGTGACCGCCTCCACCTTCGCCACCCTCAACGACATGTACGGCAACCGCACGGTCTGCGGGATCGGCCGCGGCGACTCGGCGATGCGGGTCGCCGGGCGCGCACCCAACACGCTGGCCCGCCTCGGCGAGGCCATCGGCGTCATCCGCGACCTGGCGGAGGGCCGCGAGGCGGAGGTCGACGGCAAGCCGCTGCGGATCCCGTGGATCAAGGACGGGAAGCTGCCCGTCTGGATGGCCGCGTACGGGCCCAAGGCGCTGGCCCTGGCCGGGCAGAAGGCGGACGGCTTCATCCTCCAGCTCGCCGACCCCTACCTCACCCAGTGGATGGTCAAGTCGGTCCGCCAGGCCGCCGAGGAGGCCGGCCGGGATCCGGCGGGGATCACCATCTGCGTCGCGGCCCCGGCCTACGTGGGCGACGACCTCGCGCACGCCCGCGACCAGTGCCGCTGGTTCGGGGGGATGGTCGGCAACCACGTCGCCGACCTGGTCTCCCGCTACGGCGAGCACTCCTCGATGGTCCCCGACGAGCTCACCGAGTACGTCAAGTCCCGCCAGGGCTACGACTACAGCCACCACGGCCGCGCCGGGAATCCGTCCGCGGACTTCGTCCCCGACGAGATCGTCGACCGGTTCTGCCTGCTCGGCCCCGCCGAGGCGCACATCGAGAAGCTGCGGGCGCTGCGGGCCCTCGGCGTCGACCAGTTCGCCGTGTACGCCATGCACGACGCCCGCGAGGCCACCATCGACGCGTACGGCTCGGCCGTCATCCCACTGTTCAGCTGACGGCCCCGGCGGCGGCGCGGCGGCGCTACGACGGGGCGAGGCGCCGCCCGGTCGCCCGTGCTTCACCCCCCGGCCATCCGGTGTCCGGTGGTCCGTCGGGGGCTGTCGGTGGGGTTCGGGGGGCGGGCGTGCTTTGCTGGAGGCATGATCGATGACTTCCTGGCCCATTCGCTGCCCGACGTGGAGGAGGCCGTCCGCAAGGCGGCGGCCGTCGAGGTCATGCCGAGGTTCCGGCAGCTCGCCGACCACGAGGTGGACCGCAAGAGCGGTCCGCACGACCTGGTGACCATCGCCGACCGCAGGGCCGAGGAGTACCTCACGGCCGCCCTCACCCGGCTCCTGCCCGGCTCCGCCGTGGTCGGGGAGGAGGCGGTGCACGCCGACCCGGGCGGGTACGGGGCGCTGCGCGCCGACGCGCCGGTCTGGATCGTCGACCCGGTGGACGGGACCCGCCAGTTCGTCGCCGGCGACCCGCACTTCTGCACCCTGGTGGCGCTCGCCCACCGCGGCGAGCTCCTCGCCTCCTGGACCTTCGCCCCGGCGCTGGAGGAGATGGTGACCGCCGTGCGCGGGCAGGGCGCGTACTGCGGGGGCGAGCGGATCATCAGCGGTTCCCCCGCGCCGGGCGCGGACCTGCGGGTGGCCACGGCCGACCCGCTGTACACCTCCGAGGAGGACGAGCGCGTCCTGGCCCGGCTGAGCGTTCCCGGTGTCGCCCCCCGGCCGTGCGGCTCCGCGGGCCTGGAGTACCTCAGGGTGGCCCGCGGGGAGATGGACGGCCTCGCCTTCACCTGGCCCTCGGCCTGGGACCACGCGGCGGGCCTGCTGCTGGTCACCGAGGCCGGTGGAACGCACAGCACGGTCGACGGGGTCCCCTTCCGGGTGGACCGCGACAACGCCCTGCCGTTCGCCGTCGGCCGGGACGAGGCCACCACCGTACGGATCCGCGAGCTGCTGCGCGGCGCGTGAGCCCCGGCCCGTCCGCGACGGCGGGCGCCATATCCTGAGGGCGCAGCCCGCCATCGGACGAAGGAGTCGCAAGTGCCGCCGATTCTCGACGCGGTCGTGGTGGGGGCGGGGCCCAACGGCCTGACGGCCGCCGTCGAACTGGCCCGCCGCGGCTTCTCCGTGGCCGTCTTCGAAGCCGCCGACACCGTCGGCGGCGGGGCCCGGACCGAGGAGCTCACCCTCCCCGGCTTCCGGCACGACCCGTGTTCCGCGGTGCACCCGCTCGGCGCCGGCTCCCCGGTGTTCGCCACGATGCCGCTGGGGCGGTACGGGCTGGAGTGGCTCCACGCCCCGCTGCCCATGGCCCACCCCTTCGACGACGGCACGGCCGCCGTGCTCTCCCGCTCGGTCGCGGAGACCGCCGCCTCCTTCGGCCCGAGCGACGCGGGCACCTACCGGCGGCTGGTGGAGCCCTTCCTCGGCAAGTGGGACACCCTGGCCCGGGACTTCATGTCGCTGCCGGCCACGGCGCTGCCCCGGGACCCCCGCACCCTGGCCCGGTTCGGGCTCACCGGACTGCCGCCCGCCACCTGGCTGCTGCGGCGCTTCCGCGAGGAGCCGGCCCGCGCACTGCTCGCCGGGCTGGTCGCGCACGTCATCGCCCCGCTCGGCGGCATCGCCACCGGCGCCGTGGGCCTGGTCTTCGCCCTCGCCGCGCACGCGAACGGCTGGCCGATGCCGCGCGGCGGCTCGCAGGCGATCTCCGACGCCCTCGCCGGGTACCTGCGCGACCTCGGCGGCACGGTCCACACCGGCTTCGAGGTCAAGCGCCTCGACGACCTGCCGCCGGCCCGCGCGTACGTCTTCGACACCTCCCCGACCGCGCTGGCCCGCATCGCCCGGCTGGGGCGCGTCTACGACGGCTACCGGTACGGCGCCTCCGTCTTCAAGATCGACTACGCGCTGGACGGCCCGGTGCCGTGGACGGCCGAGGCGCCCCGCCGCGCCGGCACGGTCCAGGTGGGACCGCGCACCCGCGACATCGACGCCGCCCTGCAACTCGCTTCCGGCGGCCGGGCGCCCCGTACCCCCTTCCTGATCACCGCCCAGCCCAGCCTGGCCGACCCGGGCCGGGCCCCCGCGGGCAAGCACGTGTTCTGGGCGTACGGCCATGTGCCGGCGCGCTGGGACGGCGACCTCACCGAGGCCGTCGAACGCCAACTGGAACGCTTCGCACCGGGTTTCCGCGACCTGGTACTGGCCCGTGCCACGGCCGGCCCGCCGCAGCTCGCCGCCCGCAACCCGAACTACGTGGGCGGGGACATCGCCTGCGGCGCCGCCTCGGGGCTCCAGCTGCTGCTGCGCCCCAAGCTGTCCCTCTCCCCGTACACCACGGCGCACCCGGCGGTGTTCCTGTGCTCCTCCGCGACCCCGCCCGGGCCGGGCGTGCACGGCATGTCCGGGCACAACGCCGCCAAGGCGGTCTGGCGCCACCTGCGAAAGGACTCCTGATGGTCCGCATCACCCTGGTCCTCGGCGACATCACCGCCGAGAAGGCGGACGCGATCGTCAACGCCGCGAACTCCTCCCTGCTCGGCGGCGGCGGGGTGGACGGGGCCATCCACCGGCGCGGCGGCCCGGAGATCCTCGCGGCCTGCGAGGACCTGCGGCGCTCGCACTACGGCAAGGGCCTGCCCACCGGGCGGGCCGTCGCCACCCCGGCCGGCCGGCTGCCCGCCGGGCACGTGATCCACACCGTCGGCCCGGTCTGGTCGCGCGAGGAGGACCGCTCGGAGCTGCTCGCCTCCTGCTACCGCGAGTCCCTGCGGGTCGCCGACGAGCTGGGGGCCCGTACGGTCGCCTTCCCGGCCGTCTCCACCGGGGTCTACGGCTGGCCCATGGACGACGGCGCGCGGATCGCGGTGGAGACCGTCCGCGCGGCCCGGACCGGGGTGGACGAGGTCCGGTTCGTCCTCTTCGACGAGGCGGCCTACGCGGCCTTCGAGGCGGCGGCCGGGGCGCCGTCCTCCTGACCGGGTCCCGGCCGCGGCCCGGCGGCGGGCTCAGCGCCCGCGCCCGCCCGGGGCCGGGCGCGGGTAGGTCCGGGACTGCTTGACGCTGCCGTAGGCGAAGCTCGACTCGATCGAGGCGATGCCCGGGATGGCGTGGATCCGGTGGCGCACCAGGGCCTCGTACGCCTCCAGGTCCTCGATGACCACGCGCAGCAGGTAGTCGCTGCTGCCCGCCATCAGGTAGCAGTCCTGGATGTGCTCGATGCCCGCCACGTGCCCCTCGAACACCGCGACCGCCTCCGCGGTGTGGCGCTCCAACCGGATGCGGACGAACACGGTGACCGGCAGGCCGAAGGCGACCTGGTCGACCATGGCGGTGTAGCCCCGGATCAGGCCCGCCTCCTCCAGCCGCCGCACCCGGCGCAGGCAGGGGGACGGCGAGAGGCGGACGCGGTCGGCCAGATCCTGGTTGGACAGGCGCCCGTCGGCCTGCAATTCCCGGATGATCTGCAGATCGACTGCGTCCATGGCCACTCCTTGGCAGATTCTGCCCCAAACGTATGTCCGAGAGGCAGAACTGGCAATCGGCTGCCCCGGGCCAGGCCCTAGCGTTGCCGGGAACGGACCGACCGGTCCGGGACCTAGAGGCTGGAGTACGACTTCGTGGTCGCGACGCACACCACCGAGGCGACCACGCCTCCCCCCGAGGCGGGCCCGCGCGCCGGACACCCCGGCCGCCGCGGGCTCTCCCCCCAGGCCGAGGGAATGCTGGCGCTGCTGTTCACGGTGGCCATCTGGGCCGCCTTCGCGCTCAGCGCCCGCGCGCTCGGCTCCTCCTCGCTGCTGCCCGCCGACGCCGCGCTGCTGCGGTTCGGCGTCCCGCTCATCGTCCTGTTCCCCGCCCTGTGGCGGCGCCGCCGCCGCATCCTGGCGGTACGGCCGGGCGCCGCCGCCAAGATCGTCTGCGGTGCCGGGGTCCCGTTCTTCCTCGCGGCCATGCACGGCGGCGCCCTGACCTCGGCGGCGTTCGTCGGCTCGATCGTGCCCGGCATGGTCCCGCTGTTCGTCTCCGCGCTGATGGTCGCCCGGGGGCGCGCGCTGCCCCGCGGCACCCAGGCGGCCGGGCTGGCACTGATCGCGGCCGGCGTGGTCGCCCTCGTCTGGCGCTACGCGGTCCCCGTGGACACCGACGTGCTCGCGGGCGCCGGCACCCTGCTCGTGGCGAGCGGGCTGTGGGCCCTCTACACGGTCGGACTGCGGGAGGTCGACCTCGATCCCGTCGGCTCGATCGGCCTGCTGTGCCTGCCCTCCTTCGCCGTGATCGCGCTCCTGGTCCTGACCGGGCTGTTGCCCACGGGCATCGCCCACGCCGCCGGCGCCGACATCGCCCTGTTCCTGGTGGTGCAGGGGCTCGGCGTGGGGCTGTGCGCGGGGCTGCTGTACGCCTTCGCCATCCGCAGACTGGGCGCCGAGCGCAGCTCCGTCGTCGGAAGCCTCAGCCCCGTCGCCGTCGTCCTGCTCGCCGTCCCCCTGCTCGGTGAGTCGCCGACCGCCGCCGTGCTGGTCGGCGTACCGCTGATCACCGCCGGCGTCGTCCTCGCCAACCGTCCCTCCCGTTCCCGCCGCAGCCCCGAGGTTCCCGCAGATGCTTGAGCTCCTCCCCCCGCCGCCCGCCGACCCGCTGTGGGAGCTGACCCGCGCGTTCGGTACCGACGAGCGGCCCCAACGCTTGGACCTCGTCCTCGGCGTCTACCGCGACCGGACCGGGAGCACGCCCGTGATGGCGGCCGTGCGCGAGGCCGAACTGCGGCTGGCGGAGCGGTCGGAGTCCAAGGAGTACCGCGGCCTCTCCGGCAACACCGCCTTCAACCGGGCCCTGCTGGACCTGGTCCTGGGGGCGGGCCGGCCGGGGCCGGCCGACCGGGCCGCGGCCGTCCAGACCGTCGCCGGCTCCGGAGCGCTGCGCCTGCTGGCCGACCTGGTCTGCCGGACCCGTCCCGGCACCACCGTGTGGATCAGCGACCCGGCCTACGTCAACCACCGGCCCATCCTGGAGGCCGCCGGGCTGCGGGTGCGCCCCTTCGCCTGGCGGGACGCCGACGGCGGTTTCGACACGGCCGCGGTGATGCGGGACCTCGGCGGCGCACGGCGCGAGGACGTGGTCCTGCTCCAGGGGTGCTGCCACAACCCCTCCGGGGTGGACCCGTCGTGGGAGGACTGGGAGGCACTGGCCGACCTCGCCGCCCGCGACGGCTGGGTGCCGTTCGTCGACCTGGCCTACCACGGGCTCGGGGACGGGCTGGAGGCCGACCTGCGGGCCACCCGGATGCTGGCGGAGCGCGTGCCGGAGATGCTCGTCGCCGTCAGCTGCTCGAAGAACTTCGGCCTCTACAGCGACCGCACCGGCTGCGCCATCGTGCTCGGCGCGTCGGCCCGCGCGGTGCGGCACGCCGAGACCGCCCTGCAGAACGCGGCGCGGACGCTGTACTCGATGCCGCCGGAGCACGGCGCCGCCGTCGTCGCGACCGTACTCGGCGACGAGGGGCTGCGGGCCGCCTGGCGGGCCGAACTCGACGTGATGCGGGGCCGGATCGCGGCCAACCGGACGCACCTGACCGCACGGCTGACCGCGCTCGGCCTGGACGCGCCCGCGCGCGCCCTCGCCCGCCAGAAGGGCATGTTCTCCATGCTGCCGCTCGACGCGGCGCAGATGCTGCGCCTGCGCGAGGAGTTCGCCATCTACGGGACCACCTCGGGCCGGGTCAACATCGCGGGCCTCCCCTCCGACCGCGTCGCCTGCCTGGCCGAGGGCATCGCGGCGGTCCTCGACCCCTCCGGCCGCGGGCGCTGAGGGGGCGGGGCGGACCGCCCGCGGCGCGGGCAGTGCCGAGTCGCGTCACACCCAGTTGACCTCGGCGCGCTCCAGCAGCGGGTCCCGCGTCAGGCGGAACAGCGGCACGGCGAAGTTGCCGGACCGGAAACGGCCGCCGAAGTGCAGCCCGAGCACCCGGTGGTCGGCGAGGTCGAGCACCGGGGAGCCGCTGTTGCCGCCCAGCGTCGAGCAGTCGTGCCCCATCGTGAACCCGTCCGGCCCCAGCGCCGTCGCCGTGCCCGGCTGGAGCCGCTTCACGTTGTACACGTCCATGAAGATCCGGCTCATGGCCTCCGGTTCGTTGCGCCGGCCGTCCGCCGCCGGATAGCCGACCACGTACACGGGCCGGCCGGCCAGGTCCGGCGGGGCGTCGGCCGCCACCGCCAGCGGTGCGGGCAGGGTGCCGCCGCCGGCCGCGGCGGGCGAGACCCGCAGCAGGGCCATGTCGACGTCGGGGTGGATGCCGATCACCCCGGTGACCTCGAACTCGGACGTGCCGTCCGGGGCGGGGACGCCGAACTCCTCGGCGGTGTCGACGCGCGCCCCCATGCCCTGGCGGAAGGTGAACCCGCCGGCGCCGTCGGCGCGGGTGAACTCGGCGGCGACATGGCGGTTGGTCATCACCGCGAACGGCGAGACGAGGAAGCCGGTGCCCAGCCAGTCCAGGTCCGCGTGCCCGGACACCTCCACCCGCCCGACCCGCGCGATCGACTCCCTGATGCCGGCCCGCTGCCCCTCCAGCACGGCCCAGTCGCCGAGCTGGGGGGCGAAGTCCTGGTTCTGCACCAGGATCGCCGGTCTGCCTTCGAGCAGGACGATCGCCTCCACCCCGAAGTACTCGTCCTCGTCGATGTCGTCGGCGCGGCCCGAGGCCAGCTTCTCCAGCCCGCGCACCCCCGCCCGCAGCACCCTGGCCCGTTCCTCGCCGGCGGCGCGGCCTATCTGCGCCGCGGTCGCCTCCCGCGCCGGGAGGTCCTCACCGGATTCGAGGACCTCCGCTTCCAGTCCCTTGCGCACGCGTGCGGCGACCTCCGCCAGGTCTTCCGAGAAGACCTGTTCGGGGCCCGTCGCCACCGGGGAACCACCGCGCATGTCACACCTCCTGTGGTGTCGTCCGCGGGGTCAACGCGGACTGCGCCGCCGTGATCTCCTCGTGGGTCCGCGGGCTGTGCTCCCGCAGGTGCCCCATGACGGCGCTGAGTTGCGTACCGACGTTGACGAAAGCACTGCTCCTGCCCTGGAAGCTGACGTCCGAGACGCGCCGCGTGCCGCGGTGCAGGGCCACCACCGTCCAGTCGTCGGTCAGGACGGGGGAGCCGGACGAACCGCCCCGGGTGTCGGTGAAGTAGCGCACGTCCCGGTCGTCCGCCTCGAAGACCAGGTTGTTGCGCAGCGCGATCCGCTTCGGCTCGCCGCCCGGGTGCTGGATGATGTTGACGGCCACCGGCAGGTCCGGGGTGACCCGCAGCGGTTCGGCGGCGACCCGCAGGTAGGGCCGGGGCGAGGCGTCGGCCAACCGCACCACCGCGTAGTCGAGCTCCTCGTCGAGGGCCACGAGCTCGCGAGCGGTCACCTCGACCGCCGCCGGGTCGTCCTCGGTGAGGTAGTCGAACCGGGACGTCGAGCCCCGCGCCTGGAGGGCCAGGTCCGCCGGGTCGACCGGCACCGGTACGCCCGGACCGCGCTTGCGGGCGGTGATCACATGGTGGTTCGTCAGGAGCAGCCCGGGGGCGATCAGCCAGCCCGTGCCGTGGTGCGGCAGCGCCACCGGCAGCAGCGGCGCGCCCCCCTGGTACGGGAGGACCTTGACGCGGGCGACCGAGGCGCCCGCCAGCACGCCGCCGCCGAGGAAGTCGAAGGGCACGGTGTCGTCCTGGAAGACGATCTCCTCCTTGGCCTCTCCCGTGGGGACGTCGGGGGCCACGTCGGGCTCGCCCGCCGCGTCCCGCACCACCCGGTCGAGCGCGCGCAGGAACACGTCCCGGGCCGCGGCGTCGGTGAGCTGGGCGGTGGCGTTCCCCAACCAGAGGGCCAGCGGCACCTTGCCGTCGATCAGCCGCTCCGTCCGGTTCATCTCGTTCAGGTCGGAGTGGATCTGCTGCCCGGGCGCGGGGAGCTGCGGGAGCGAGCCGCGGTACTGGGGCAGGACCCCCTCGAACAGCAGCCTGCGGAGCATCGGGTCCGCTATCCCCTGCTCCACCGCCGTGTCGCGCAGCAGCACGATCTCGTCCTGCGGGAGGTAGGTGTCGGTCATCGTCGCTCAGGCCGCTCTGCGGCCGCTCCCTTCGCCCGCCGGGCCGGTGCCCGGGGCCGGAACCGGGTCCGGCGCGGCCGCCAGGGCGACCCCGCCCGCCACAGGGGCGGCGGGGGCGCCCGCGCCCATCGCCGCCGCCACGCCCGAGACGAGCCCGCCGCTGGTGTCGTCCAGGCTCAGCAGCCGGCGGGCGAGCCGGTCGAGGGTGCCGCGGCGGCGCGCCTCACGCAGGATGCCCGTCATCCCGGTGTGCGTGCTCCCGGTGTGCGCGCCCCCCGTGTGCGTGATCCGGTTGGAGGTGCTCCCGGTGGGCTGGGGCGCGGCCGCGGTGGGCGTGCCTGCGGGCCAGGTGCCGTCCGTTCCTGTGCCGCCGATTCCCGTGCCGTCAGGTCCCGTGCCGCCGGTTCCTGTGCCTCCGGCTCCCGTGCCGCCCGTTCCCGGGCTCCCGGCCGGGGCGGGCCCGTCCGGCGGGCCGACCGCGTTCGCCAGCAGGTCGCGCAGCGAGGAGCGGAGCTCGGGCCGGCCGGCCACCGCGCGGTCGATCGCCTCCGCGAGCGCGGACAGGACCGCCTCCTCCGTCTCCGGGAGGCCCACCACGTCCAGGGTGTGCTCCAGGACCCGGGGGTGGTCCCGGGAGACCTCGGCGGCCGCCGCCCGGACCAGCGCGGGCCGGCGGGCCAGTTCCGCGTCCGGCAGCCGCCGCAGCCGCTCGGCGAGCCGGTCCTCCACCCCGCCGTCCCGGTCCTCCGAGGCCGAGGCCAGGCGGGCCCGGGCGAGCAGCGCGCCCAGGGCCTCGAAGTCGCGGCCCAGACCCGCCGCGAGCTCCTCGGCCTCGGCGAGGTCGCGCCCCGCCTCGGCGAGGTCGCCGTCCGACTCGGCCAGCCGGGCCGACAGGAGCAGTAGTTCCAGCCGCGGTTCGGGGAGGCCGGCCCCGTCGGCGCCGGCCGCGGCCGCGGCGGCCGCCGCCCTGGCCTCCTTGCGGCGGCCCAGCCGGTCCAGGGTCTCCGCCCACAGGGGGTGCAGCGGGCTGCCCGGGGTCCACGGCCGCCGCTGCGCGAGGCGTTCGGCGGCCACCTCCGCGTACCCCTGGGCCAGCAGGTCCTCCACCTCCCGGGCGGTGATCCGCTCCCAGTCCTCCTGGTCGGCCTGGGCCATCACCTCGTCCGGGGTGTGCCCGCCGAGCTGCCCCGAGAGGTAGGCGGCGGACCGCCCCGCCATGTCCTGGGCGGCGCCGTCCAGGAACCGCTCCACGCCGGGCAGCCACCGCCGGTCCACCTCGCGCGGGTTCTCGTTCAGGCGCAGCCGGTGGTAGATCTCCTCCGCCCGCGCCTCCGGACCCTCGCACGCCGCGAAGTGGACGACCGCGCGCTGCCCCACCGCACGCATCAGGTCGGCCCGGGCCCGGTCGGCCAGCCGCAGCATGATCGCCCGCAGGTCGGCGCGGTGCCGCACGGCGCCCGGGCCGGCGCTCTCCACCAGGTCGAGCCGGGACAGCCGGCCGAAGAGGCGGCCCGCCTGCTCCGCGGACTCCACCCGCAGCCCGCACGGCGCCGCGAGGACCGTGCGGATCAGTTCGGGGGTGATGGTCCGCAGGGCGAGTCCCGCCTGTGCCAGGGCGCGCACCTCGTCCCCGGGGATGCGGTCGAGGATGCGCTCGTACAGGATCCCCTGGATCAGCATCTGGTCGACCTTGCGGAAGAAGTCCCGGCGGCGGGCGGGCAGGCTGTCGATCAGCCCGTCCGGCGATCCGGTCCCGTCCTCCTCCCGCACCGCGGCCCGCGCGGCCAGCCGCAGGCTCAGCGGATGACCGCCCACGCGGTCCGCCAGCTCCGTCGCCAGCCGCTCGTCGGTCACCCCGCAGGACATCAGCAGGGCCACGGCCGCCTCCCGGTCCAGATCGCCCAGCTCCATGCCCGTGGGCCGGACCGCGCGCGCCGGATGCTCGATCGGGGCCCGCCCCGCCACCACGGTCCGCAGCCGGGGGTGGGACTCCTGGAGCGCGGACCAGACCGCCCACATCCGGCCGAGGATCGGGGAGGCGCTGTACTGGGCCTCCTCGAAGGAGTCGATCACGATCACCAGCGGCGCCTGCCCCGGCCCACCCGCGGGCGCGGTCCCCTGCGCCCGTACGACGAGCTCCGCCAGCCGCCGCGCCAGCTCGGCCTCCCGGGCCGCGGCCCGGGAGTGCAGCCCCGACGAGGAGAGCCGTCCGAGGGTCGCGCGCGTCGTCGACAGCTGGTAGAGCTCGTCGACGGCGCCCTGACCGGCCCGGTGGGTACCGGCGGCCTCCTCGCACTCGCCGGCCAGAGCGTCGAAGGCGGCGCGCTCGCCGGGGAACTGGATGCCCAGCTGCCGGGCCATCTCGGCGACCAGTGTGGCCGGCTCGTGGACCGAGAGGGTGGGCCGCTCGAAGTCGACGTAGGCGAAGGGGAATCCGGCCGGGAACTCGCGCAGGCCGTCCAGGAGGAACTTCGCGAGCAGGGTGCTCTTGCCGACCCCGCCCGGCCCGTGGACCAGTACCGGCGGCGCGGTCGAATCCGGCGGCGCGGACGGAGCCGGTCCGTCCGCGGCGGCCGGGTGCGCATCGTGCGGCCGCGGCGGCGCCGGCCCCTGGACGGGGTCCGCGGGCAGGCCGATGTACGAGCGCAGTCGCGCGAGTTCGCCGGTCCGGCCCTGGAACGCGCCGCGCACCAGGCGTTCGAGGGGGTGCAGCAGCCGCGCGCGCTCCAGCAGCCGCTGCACCTCCGCCGGCCGGGGAATCCCGGTGACGCCGGGGATCTCCGCGAGCCACAGCACCGCCTGCAGGACGTGCGGCAGCTCGTCCGCGCCCGCGCGGGCCAGGTCCGGGGGAGTGCCCGCGAGGTAGGCCAGCGCGGTGCGCTCGGGGCCCGGTCCCGGCGGGATCTGGTGCGCGTTGGCCAGCAGCGCGAGACGGGCCCGCTCCGGTCCGGCCAGGCCGCGCAGGGCCGCGTGGCGGACCTCCGGTTTGAGCACCCAGTCGCACGTGTCGCGCGTACCCAGGGTCCGGCAGTCGCCCACCAGCTCCAGGTCGGCCCGCCCGGTGGGCTCCGCCTCGCCGGGCAGCGTCAGGCGTTCCGGGTCGAACCGGGTGAGCAGGGACGCGGCCTCCCGGTAGGCGGCGCGCAGGGCGGGGACCGGAGCCGGCCCGGGGGAGGCGGCGCTCAGCCGCCGGCGCAGCAGCGCGCCGAAGTCGGCGTCCGGGCCCTGGGAGCCGTAGAGGCGGACCGCCTCCTCGGTCGCGGTGCAGACCTTGCGCATGTAGCTGTCCGGCCCGGGGGCCCCGGCCGCCCCCAGGACGGCGGACACGGCCGCGTCCACGAGGGCGGCGGTCCGCCGCGTGTCCGGGGGAGGCCGGTCCGGGTGCGGCGGAGCCTGTGCGAGGAACTCCTCGAAGAACTGCCGGAGGTCGTCGGCGCCGGCCGCGCGCGCGGTGTCGTGGAGCTCGTTCTTCCTTATCTCGTACGGCAGTTGGCGCGTCGTGGCGGAGTAGCCCAGCAGCACGAGCCGAGGAGCGGTCTCCCGTCGGACCGGGGTGTGCTCGTAGATGGTCAGGGCGAGCTTGCCGATGCAGTCCCAGACGTCGGAGTTGACGTCGAGCTCGTCGCACTCGTCGAGGACGAGCCAGAACCGCTCGTCCGCGGCGGTGGCCCGGCTGACGATGCGGTGCACGGCCGCGTCGATCGCGGGCAGTGGATCGTTCAACTGTGTCGGATTCAACGGTGAGATGCCGGTGCGCGGGTCGGCGACGAACTCGGCGAGCCGCCGCACCACCCGCTCGGCCGTCGCGGTCCGGTCGAGCGTCACCCGCACCGGGCGGAACCCGCAGTGCACGCCCAGGTGCCTGATCAGGGTGTAGGTGTAGGAGCGACCGCTGTCCGGATCGCCGTCCACCACCAGGACGGTCTTGTCGGGATCGTCGACGAACTCGCGCAGTGTGCGGCGCAGGTCCGTCCGGTCGATGAACACCTCGGCGCCGTTCTTCAGCACTCCGGTGAGGAAGTGGTCCTGCGCGGACCTGCCCAGCCGCGCCGCCTCGTCCAGTTCCCGCTTGAGCCGCAGGACCACCACGCCGGCGGGTATCGCGCTCAGCGAGTCGAGCCGGGTGAGGGTGTCGAGCAGCTGGAGCTGGAGGGTGACGTCCCTGTTCCTGACCGCCTCGACCAGGGCCACGGCGTTGTCGCTGCTGACCGCCGAGAGGGGGATACCCCCCACGAACTCCGGCGGGAACCCGAACTGGACCAGCCGGGGTCGGGGTTCACCCGCGATGAAGAGGTGGTCGCGCACCCATTCGGTGACGAGGTCCCATTCGGTATCGGTGAGCGGCATAGCGCACCTGCACGGCCGCCGGGTCGCGGCGGGGAGACGGACTGCCTGATACCTGTCATGGTTTCACCGCGTCCCACCGCCTGCAAGGCGGCCGAGCACGGCCCGGACCGCCCCGCGGACCGGCGCGCAGGCGAGGTACTCGTCGATTCCGTGGTGATGGGCGCCGCGGTTCGCGACGAGATGGTCGGTGACGCGCTCGGGCGGGCGGTAGTCGGGCCGCAGCCAGTGGTCGAGCGCCACCAGGTCCCGCAGGTCCGAGACGTTGCACCAGGCCGCGACACCCTCGGGGACGGCGGCCGGCAGAGCCAGCCGGTCCTTGATCTCGGAGATCCCCAGCGGGGACCCCGCCGTGACGAAGAGCCCGACGTCGCGCCGCCGCTCGCGCAGCACCTCGTACGCGACGACCGAGCCGAGGCTGTGTCCCACCACGACGAGCGGAGCGGAACGGCCGCCGGGGCCGCCGCCGCCCGACCCGGCCAGCTCCGCGCGGACCACCTCGCGCATCGCCTCGCCCGCCCCGCCGAAGAAGTACGCGTGCACGTCCGCGAAGGTGCGCTTGACGAGCAGCCGGAAGACCGGGGAGCGCAGGAAGGCGGGCAGCGGCAGGGCCTCGGCCAGGTACGGGTCGGCCGAGCCGGCCGGCGGGGAGGCGGGGGCGGGCGGCGTGGAGGCGGGGGCGGGCGCGGGGGGCGCCGGGGACGCGGACACGGCCCGCTCGCCCCGCTCCAGGGTCTCCGCCGCGTACGCCATCCGCGCCAGCCAGTGCGCCAGCTCCTCCTCCCCGGCCCGGTCCGCCGCGCCCTCCGGGCGCGGACCGCCCGCCTCCCGGCGTACCTCACGGAGGGTCTCCTCGATGAACTCCTCCGGGGTCGGCGCCGCGGTGTCCGGGATCTCCTCGTCGCCGCTCGGCAGGTCGGCCGCGCCGTCGGGCAGCGGGGCGGGGTACCGCAGCGGGGCCCAGTAGGCCATCCGCGAGACCGGTCCCAGGTCCGCGCCGAACAGGGCCCGGTCCCACTGGGACTTGAGGAGCTCCCGGCGGACCTTGTTGCCGATCCCGTGGACGTAGACGACCGAGGCGCCGTCGGAAACGGCTTCCCGGAGCGGCGCACTCTCCATCGCGTTCACCCCATGCGGATACCGTGCGCGGCGCGGCATTCACGGATCGGCCCCGCGGGCCACCCGAACAGCGGCCCCCTCCGCGCGGCCCGCGGCAGACCCGATCGGGCGGCGTCCCGGGCGGCCCGGTTCAGCCGCGGCCGGTCACGGAACCCATGCTGTCGACCCCCGAACCGCCTCCACCGCCCCGTGCCCGCGGCGTCCCGCGCCGCGCCGGGCGGCGTCCCTCCCCCTCCGCACCCTCCCGAGGAGCCCCCGTGCCCACAGGTCTCTCCCTCCACGTCGGTCTCAACACCGTCGATCCCGCCCGCTACGAAGGCTGGGACGGGCAGCTCCAGGCCTGCGAGAACGACGCCCGCGACATGGCCGCCCTGGCCCGTGCCCGAGGGTTCTCCGACACGGTGGTCCTGACCGCCGACGGCACCGTGGAGAACGTCACCGCGGAGCTGCGCCGGGCGGCCGGGCGGCTGGGCGACGGGGACATCCTGCTGTTCACCTACTCGGGCCACGGCGGGCAGCTCCCCGACACCGCCGGCCCGGACCGCGAGCGCGACCGCAAGGACGAGACGCTGGTCCTCTTCGACCGGCAGTTCCTCGACGACGAACTGCACCGGGAGTTCCAGCGCTTCCAGAACGGCGTCAGGATCCTCGTGCTGCTCGACTGCTGCCACAGCGGCACCGGCATCGAGTCGCTGGCGAACCTGCTGACCCCGGACGCCCTGCGCGCGCAGTTCGGCACCCCCGACCCGGGCGGGGTGGAGGCCGCCTCCCGGCTGATGCCGGTACTCCAGCAGGACCGGGTGTTCGCCCGGGACCGGGCCTTCTACGAGGAGCTGCGGCGCGAGGTCCGCGAGGACGGGGCGGGACCGGGGCCCGGCGCGGTGCTGATCGGCGCCTGCCAGGACAACCAGCTGGCCTCCGACGGCGACGTCAACGGGCTCTTCACCGCGCGCGTGCTCGACGTGTGGGGAGGCGGTGCCTTCGAGGGAGACCTGCGCGGCTTCCACCGCGCCGTCCAGAAGCGGATGCCCGCCATCCAGAGCCCGAGCTTCCACACGACGGGCGCCCCGTCCCCGGACTTCCTGGGCCAGCGGCCCTTCACCGTCTGAGCGGACCCCGGCACAGGACCGGACCCCGCCCCGCCCGGCAGTCCGCGACCCGGGCCCCGAAACCGGCCGCGCCCGACACAGAGCCCCGTGCCGGTGCCTCGGATAGGGTGAATCGGTAGGAATCAGGCCCGCCGGGGTGAGGTCGGTGCGTTGGACACTTACCAGTCGACGAACGAGGTACCGGAACAGCCGGTCGGGGCTGTCGGGTACGCGGGCGTCCTGCGCGAGCTGCTGCCGATCGCCCTGTGGCGGGAGGACGCCGACGGCCGCGTGGTGGAGTGGTCGCTGGCCGCGCAGGACCTCCTCGGACACCGCCCCGAGGACATCATCGGCCTCTCCGGGGCGTCCGTCCTGGTCCCCGAGGCAAACCACGAGCTCGCCGAACAGCTGACCCGGCGCGTCCAGGCGGGCGAGACCGTCGTCGGGACCCTCCCCGTACGCCACCGCGACGGCCACCGGGTGCCGATGGAGATGTGGATCGTCCCCGCCGCCGACCCGCAAGGGCGTACGGGGGCGCTCCTCATCGCCGTGGAGACCACCGAGGTGCTCCACATGAGGGACTCGCTCGCCGCCCTCCAGAGCCTCTTCACCCAGTCGCCCATCGGCCTCGCCACCCTCGGCCCCGACCTGCGCTTCCTGCGCGTCAACGACGCGCTGGCCCGGATGAACGGCGTCTCCGCCGCCGCGCACCTCGGCAGACGGCTCACCGAGGTGGTCCCGGGCGTGAACGCCGCCGCGCTGGAGGCGACGATGCGGCAGGTCCTCGACGGAGGGACCGCCGTCGTCGACGTCCGGCGCACGGGGCGGACCCCCGCCGACCCCGACCACGACCGGACCTGGTCCTGCTCGTACGCCCCCCTGCTCGACGGCGCGGGGCGCCCGCTCGGCCTGATCGCCTCCCTCATCGACATCACCGAGAGCCAGCGGGCCCAGCTCGACGCCGAACGCGCCCGCCACCGCTTCGCCCAGCTGGCGGAGGCGGGCGCCCGCATCGGGACCACCCTGGACCTGCGGCAGACGGCCCAGGAGATCGTCGACCTCCTGGTGCCCCAGCTCGCGGACTCGGCCGACGTACAGCTGCTGGAAGCGGTCCTGGACCCCGACGAGGGCGCGGCCGCCCGGGCGTCCACCCAGGGCCTCCTGCGCCGTATCGCCGCCCGCTTCCCCGACCCGACGGCCCCCACCGCGCGGCTGGCCGCGGGCCAGACCTTCCAGATCCCGACGGACACGGTCTACGAGCGGGTCATCGCCGAGGGCCGGCCGATGAACCTCTACCAGTCCGACATCCCGGCCCTGATCAGCGACCCCCGCGCGCAGAAGCTGCGCAGCTACCTCTCCACCCTCGGCTCCGCGCGGCTGATCCCCCTCGTCGCACGGGGCACGGTGCTCGGCGCCGTGGCCGTGACCCGGGTCCGCGACCGGGAGCCCTTCGACGAGGAGGACTGCGTCCTGGTCGACGAGCTGGTCGCCCGCGCGGCCCTCAACATCGACAACGCCCGGATGTACACCCGCCAGCGCCAGGCCGCCCTGACGCTCCAGCACAGCCTCACCAACAGCGCCCTGCCCCGGGTCACCGGCCTCGAACTGACCGGCCGCTACCTCCCCGCCAGCGACCACGACGTCGGAGGGGACTGGTTCGACGTGATCCAGCTGCCCGGCGGGCGGACCGGGCTGGTCATCGGGGACGTCATGGGGCACGGGATCCACGCGGCGGCGGTCATGGGGCAGCTGCGCACCGCGGTACGGACCCTGGCGCGCCTGGACGTGCCCCCGGAGCGGATGCTCCGCTCGCTCGACGCCGTCGTGGCCGATCTGGGCGAGGACGAGATGGCCACCTGCGTCTACGCCGTCCACGACCCGGCGACGGGCGTCTGCGTGATCGCCCGCGCCGGCCACCCGCCGCCCGCCGTGGCCACCGCCGACGGGACGATCACCTTCCTGGACGGCCCGCCCGGGACCCCGCTGGGCACCGGCGGGCAGGACTTCCGCACCGAGGAGGTGCCGCTGCCCCCCGGGAGCCTGCTCGTGCTCTACACCGACGGGCTCATCGAGGCCCGCGACCGGGACCTCGACCAGGGCATGGACGAGCTGGCGCGGGCCCTGCACGGGGCGGACCAGCCGCTGGAGCAGCTGTGCGACGGGATCCTGGAGCACCTGCTGCCCTGCGCGCCGCAGGACGACGTGGCGGTCCTGCTGGCCCGCACCCGGCCGCGCTGACCGGCCGTCTGTCGGGCCTCGCGTCCGGTCGTCCCGCCCGCCGCGCGGCCGACCGGCCGTTCGGGGAGCCCGGCCGCTACGACCGCCCTCCGGCCCGTCACCAGGCCAGGTCCTCCAGCGCGTCCAGGTCCAGCGGGGCCGGAGCCGGCGGTTCCGTGCCCGCGGTCAGCGGCAGCTCGGCCCAGATGACCTTGCCGCGTTCCGTGTAGCGCGTGCCCCACCGGTCGGCGTACTGGGCGACGAGGAACAGCCCCCGCCCGCCCTCGTCCGTGGTGGCCGCGTACCGCAGGTGCGGCGAGGTGCTGCTGCCGTCGGAGACCTCGACGATCAGGCTGCGGTCGCGCAGCAGGCGGACCCGCACCGGCGCGGACCCGTACCGGATGGCATTGGTGATCAGCTCGCTGAGGATTAGCTCGGTCGTGAAGGAGATCTCCTCCAGGCCCCAGGCGGACAGCTGCGCCGCGCCCGCGTTGCGGACCCGGGAGACCGCCGAGGCCTCGCCGGGCACCTCCCACTCCGCGATCCGGTCCGCCTCCAGCCGCCGGGTGTCCGCGATCAGCAGGGCGATGTCGTCGTTGGGCACGGGGAACAGCAGCGCCGCCAGTACGTCCGCGCAGGCCTGCTCGGGGCTGCGGCCGGGCCGGGACAAGGTCTCGCGCAGCAGGCCCAGCCCGGTGTCGAAGTCCCGGTCCCGGTCCTCCACCAGCCCGTCGGTGAACAGTGCCAGCCGGCTCCCCTCGGGCAACTGGAGCGTGACGGCCTCGAACGGCATGCCGCCCACGCCGAGCGGGAGCCCCGAGGGCAGCTCGGGGAACTCCACCCGGCCGTCCGGGTGGACCAGGGCCGGTCCGGGATGCCCGGCGCTCGCCATGACGCACCGCCCCGAGACCGGGTCGTACACGGCGTACAGGCAGGTGGCGCCGGTGATCCCGGCCGCCGCTTCGCCGACCGGGTCCGTCACGGTCCCGACCTCGTCCGCGTCTCCGCCCGTGGCGGACAGGCAGCCGGTCTCGTTCTGGTCGATCCGGTTGATCAGCTCGTCCAGGTGCCCGAGCAGCTCGTCGGGCGGCAGGTCCAGGGTGGAGAAGTTGTGCACGGCGGTCCGCAGCCGCCCCATCGTCGCGGCGGCGTGCACCCCGTGCCCGACGACGTCGCCGACGACCAGCGCCACGCGGGCGCCCGGAAGCGGGATCACGTCGAACCAGTCCCCGCCCACACCCGCCTTCGCGGGCAGGTAGCGGAAGGCGACCTCCACCCCCGACTGGTCGGGCAGCACCCGGGGCAGGAGGCTGCGCTGGAGCGTCACCGCGGTCGCGTGCTCACGGGTGAAGCGGCGCGCGTTGTCGATGGAGACGGCCGCGCGCGCCCCCAGCTCCTCGGCGAAGGACAGGTCCTCCTCGTCGAAGGCCTCCGGGGTGTCGCCGGCCCGCCAGAAGTTGGCCATGCCGAGGACCACGCCGCGGGCCTGGAGCGGTACGGAGATCAGCGAGTGCAGCCCGTAGTCCAGCGCCACCCGGGTGCCGTCGGCGTCCTGGGCCCGCCAGCCCATGGCGGCGTTCAGGTCTGCCGCCAGCACCGCGTGCCCGGCGTCCAGGGCCGCGGACATCGGCGCCGTCGGCACCACGAACCGGATGACGTCGCCGACCGGCTGGAGCGGCTGGTCGCCGCGGACCCCGCTCACCGCGGCCCGCCGCATCTCGGTGTACCTCCCGGCGGCCTCGGAGGGCTCGTCGCCGCGCAGCACCGGTTCCAGCAGCTCGACGGTGACGAAGTCCGCGAAGCGCGGGACCGCGACCTCCGACAGCTCCTCGGCGGTGCGCACCACGTCCAGCGTCGTACCGATGCGCACCCCGGCGTCGTAGAGCAGTTGGAGCCGTTCGCGGGCCACCTCGGCGCGGCCCGACAGGGCGGCCAGCTCGGTCGAGTCGCGCAGGGTCATGACGCTGCCGGAGGGCCGGCCGGCGTACGGCTGTGTGGGGCGCACGTTGACGGCGAGGAGCCGGTCGCCGGCCAGGTGCACCTCGTCCGTCGCGACCCGGCCGGAGGCGAGCAGCTCGGCGGTGCGGCTGTCGAGCCCGAGGTCGGACACGTGCCGCCGTTCGGCGTCGGGCGGCAGGTCCAGGAGCCGGCGGGCCTCGTCGTTGGCGAGGACGAGCCGCTGGTCGGCGTCGATGATCAACACGCCCTCGCGCACGGCGTGCAGCACCGCCTCGTGGTGCTCGTTCATCCTGGTCATCTCGGCGGCGCCCATGCCGTGCGTCTGGCGCCGCAGCCGGCGGCTGACGAGGGCGGCCCCGCCCGTGCCGAGCAGCAGGGCGCCCGCGGCCGCCCCGACCATCAGCGGGAGCTGGTCCTCGACCACGTCGGAGACGTTCTCCACCTCGATGCCGGTGCCGACCAGGCCGATGACCGCGCCGTCGGCGTCCCGTACGGGGACCACGGCCCGGACCGCGTCGCTGGGCTCCCCGACGTAGGTCTCCGTGAAGGAGGTGCCGGCGACGGCGCGGGACAGGTCCCCCGTGGCGCGTCGGCCGATCAGCTCCGGCCGCGAGTCGGTGTAGCGGATCCCGTCCGTGGTCATCACCGCGATGAAGTCGAGGCCCGAGGCGCGGCGGGCGGCGTCGGCCAGCGGCTGGAGCGCGGCGCTCGGGTCGGGGGAGGCCAGTGCCGCGGGGAGGCCGGGGGCGTGCGCGAAGGCCTCGGCGGCCGCGAGCGAGCGGTTGCGGGCGTCGCGGTGGCTGTCGTAGCGGGCCTGCAGCACCAGGGCGACCGAGGCCGCGGTGATCAGCAGCAGCACGATCACCGCCTGGAGGGCGAAGACCTGACCGGAGACGCTGTGGGCCCCGAGGGACAGGCGCGCGAGCAAGCGCCCACCCCACCCGGTCGGCTCGCGACCCGTACGTCCGGTCATGAGCCCTTTCTAACACTGTCCCGGTGGTTTGGGAGTGGCTGCGGTGACAACTGCTGCCGCCCGGGACCCGGGCGAGCGGTGCCGGAGGGCGGCAACGGCCCGGCGCCCGGAACCCCGCACGGGGCTCCGGGGCCGGCGCGGCGGCCGTGACGGTCAGAGGACGTCGGCGGCGATCCTCGCCGCGACCTGCTCCAGCAGGGGGCCCGCGTTCGGGATGGACTTGGCCGGGTCGGGCTCCAGGTCCGAGAGCGGATACGCGCGGCGGATGCCGGCCTCCCGCAGCGCCTCCTCGGTCAGCAGCAGCCGGCCGCAGACCGCGACGACGGGCTTGCCGGCCGCCCGCGCGGCCGCGGCCACCCCGGCCGGAGCCTTGCCGTGCAGGGTCTGCTCGTCCAGCGAGCCCTCACCGGTGATCACCAGCGTGGCCCGCTCCAGCGCCGGGGCGAAGCCCAGTACGTCCAGCATCAGCTCGATGCCGGGCCGGAACGTCGCACCGAGCAGCAGCGCCCCGTACCCGATGCCGCCCGCGCCGCCCGCGCCGGGGAGTACCGCGCACTCGGCGGCCTTGGCGCCGATCGACTTCTCCAGCACCACCGCGAAGTGGGCCAGCGCCGCGTCGAGCGCGGCCACGTCCTCGGGCGAGGCCCCCTTCTGCGGGCCGTAGACCGCCGGGGCGCCCTTCGGGCCGGTCAGGGGGTTGTCCACGTCGCTGGCGAGGACGAACTCCACATCCGCGAACCGCGCGTCGACGCCGGACAGGTCGGCCGAGGCCAGCTGGGCCAGCGCGCCGCCGCCGGGGCCGACCGGTTCGCCGTTCGCGTCCAGGAACACCGCGCCCAGCGCCGCGAGCATGCCGGCGCCGCCGTCGGTGGTGGCACTGCCGCCCACACCGAAGACGATCGACCGCGCGCCCGCGTCAAGGGCGGCCCTCAGCAGCTCGCCCGAGCCGTACGTGGTGGCCGTCAGCGGGGCGAAGGTGCCCGCCGGCAGCAGCTGGAGGCCGGAGGCCTCCGCCATCTCGACCACCGCGGTGTCCCCGCGCAGCGCGAAAGCGGCCGTGACCTGGTCGCCGAGGGGTCCGGTGACCCGTACCTCCCGGCGCTCGAACCCGGCCGCCACCGCGGCCGCGACCGTGCCGTCGCCGCCGTCCGCGACGGGGAGGGTCTCGATCTCCACGTCCGGTGCGGCCCTGCGAAGGCCGGCCGTCACCCGCTCCGCGACCTGAACGGCCGTGAGCGAGCCCTTGAATTTGTCCGCGGCGATGAGCACGCGCGCGGTCTCAGTTACTGCTCCGTCCGTCACCTTGCTAATCCCTTGCTATCGAACAGTGCAGTCGCGCCCCCATGAGCGTATCCGGAGGATCCTCCTATGCCCATGCGTGGCCTGGGCCACAGTCGGCACGCGATGCCCATAAATGCAGACATAACTCCGCACAGTGTGACCGCACGCGCACGGATTCCCCGGAACAAGCACGTCCGGATCTCCCCGCGGGGGCGTACGTCCCCGATCAGACCGCCCGCTCGGAGACGCGGGATCCGCGCTCCTCGGTGTCCGCGGTGTCCTCGGACGAGTCGTAGCCGACGAAGTAGGCGGGCCTGGCCTGGACGGCGGAGTAGATCCGGCCGATGTACTCGCCGAGCAGGCCGACGCAGATGAGCTGGACACCGCCGATGAAGTGCATGCCGATGAACAGCGAGGACCAGCCGGGCACCGTCGAGCCGAGCGCGTACTGGACGGTCGTGTAGACGGCGAGCAGCAGGCAGACCAGGAAGCTCGTCAGGCCCAGCCAGGTGGCCAGGCGCAGCGGGCTGGCGGAGAAGTTCGTGATGCTGTCGAGGGCGAGCCGCACCATCTTCGACACGGGGTAGTGGGTGCTGCCGGCCACCCGCTCCTCGCGGACGTAGGCGACCTCGCCGCTGCTGAAGCCGAGCCACGGCACGAGCAGCCGGTAGACCGGCTGGTGCTCGGGCAGGGACTTCAGCGCGTCGACGGCGGCCCGGCTGAGCAGGCGGAAGTCACCTGCCTGGTTGGGCATGTTCGTCCCGACGAGCTTGCGCATCAGCCAGTAGTACGCGCCGGCCGTGCGCCGCTTGAAGAAGGTGTCGGTGCCGCGGTCGCCGCGCACGCCGTAGACGATGTCCAGGTCCCGCTCGCGCGCCAGCGCGTACATCTCCGTGATCTTCTCCGGCGGGTCCTGGAGGTCGGCGTCGATGCTGACGACGTAGTCGCCGAGGGCGCGGTGGATGCCGGCGGTCAGGGCGGCCTGGTGCCCGGAGTTGCGGGCGAAGCGCACGATGCGCAGCTCGGGCCAGTCCTGCCGGATTTTCTGCATGATCACGGGGGTGGCGTCGGTGCTGCCGTCGTCGACGCCGACGACCTCGTAGCCGATGCCCATCCCGTCCAGGATCGGGCGCAGCCGCGCCACGGTCAGCGGCAGCGCCTCCTGCTCGTTGTAGATCGGGACGACGACCGACAGCACGGGAGCCGGCCGTTCGGACTCCTCGCGTGCCGGGTCTGCTGCGTGGCGCATGGCTGTCTGCCTGCCTTCGATCTCCGTGAGCGGAGGACGGCCGGTCGGGCGTGTGGGGATACCACAGGCGGGCGGTAACAATATCACCTGAAAACAATCATGGAAGGTGTCGACTCGGGCGCCTCTGGCCGCCCGACCGCGCCGCCCCGGCCGCCGCGGGCGCCTGGGTAGGGTGGCCGGGTGACGACCACGGATGACTACGCCACCTACATCGCGAGCCTGCCCCGGGTACTGGCCGGCGCGGCCGCCCTCTACCGGGACGCCGAGGGCCGGGTCCTGCTCGTCGAGCCCAACTACCGTGAGGGCTGGGCCCTGCCGGGCGGAACCATCGAGTCCGACCTGGGCGAGTCGCCCCGTACGGCCGCCCGCCGCGAGAGCGCCGAGGAGATCGGCATCGACGTTCCGCTCGGCCGGCTGCTCGCCGTCGACTGGACTCTCGGCGCGGGCCGGCCCCCGCTCGTCGCCTACCTGTACGACGGCGGGGTGCTGGACGCCGCGCAGTTGGCCGGCATCGCACTCCAGGAGGACGAACTGCTCTCCTGGCGGCTGGTCGAACCGGCCGAACTCACCACCTACTTGCTCGGCTCGCTGGGCCTGCGCGCCCAAGAGGCCCACCGCGTCCTCCAGTCGGGAGAGGGCGCGGCGGAACTGGAGAACGGCCGCCGCCCCGACCGCGGTTGACCGTCCGGGCCGGGCCCCGGCCCTCGCCTCCGTCCGCCCGCCCCGCCCGTACCGCCGCGCCTACGCCGAGCAGGACAGAATCCAGCAGATGATCACCATGTACGCCTGGCCGAGCACGGCCGACGGTCCCGACGCCCTGCCGATGGTCCACTTCACCACCGACGAGCAGGCCGGCGGCGAGGTGACCCCCGAGGGGACGCCGGTCTGGCTGTTCGACACCGCGATACGGGACGGCGGCTGGGCCCGCTTCACCGACTTCGAGGGCTGGTCCGCGCCCGCCGCCGCCTGGCAGGCCTACTACCGCCGCGAGGACGACCTGCTCGCCGTCAGCGGCCCCGGCGCCTGCGAGGGCTGGTACCAGGGCAACCTCGGCGCCGACACCGACTGGGTGGCGGCCGCCGCCGCCCAGCAGAGCGTGGTCCTCCTCGCCGCTCCCGTCCAGCACCCCTCACTCTTCGGCTACGCCGTCGAGGCCGGCGCCGCCTTCGCCCTCCTGGTTCCCCTGCTCGTCGTCTAGTGCCGTGGCCCCCGCCCCGGTGGTGGATCTACTGCTCGGCGGGGCAGGACGAAATCAAGGCGCATCGGCTTTACTGACGAAAGATCACTCGGTAGGCCACTGCAAACCGCAGCATGACCACGTCACAGCATCAGATGTCGCCGTGGACCACGGCATGCAGGTGTTCGTCATGCCATCCGTCCTCGTGCAACAGGGCGCTGCGCATCGTGCCTTCGAGGGCGAAGCCGGCCTTCGCCGCCACTCGACACGAAGCCGAGTTGGCCACGGAGTGGCACAGCCGCAGACGTCGCAGGCCGAGTTCGTCGAACGCCCATCGGGTCACGCGCTGCGTGGCCTCGACCATGATGCCGCGACCGCGTCCCGCGGGCAGGATCCAGTACAGGATCTCGGCGCTGCCGCCGTTGAGGTCGATGTCACCCCAACCGATCAAGCCCAGGGCCTGCCCGCCGCCGGGTCGAGCGATGGCCCATATCGCGCTCTGCTCGGTGTGCCAACGCTCGTGCATGCGCTCTATGTGACTGCGTGCTTCCGTCTGCGAGGTCACGAAGAGCCGGTTCCACTGGCGAATGGTCGGTTCTTGGGCTGCGGCCACCAAGGCGTCGGCGTCGCTGACGTGCCAGGGACGCAGCTCAAGACCGCTGGGGAGAGCCAGCACGGGCTGTTCCATTCGGGCCAAGTGGCCTGCGGGAACGACGGGCGGGATCGTGGAGGTGATCATCGCGGCATCGTGCCACAGCCCCATGTCCAACCCGCGGCAGCCGGCGGAGGCAGGCGGCCCGGGCGGGAGTGTGTCAGGGGTGTGCGGCAGGATCGGCTGTATGACGGACGGAATCGCCTGGCTCGCGGAGCCGCGGTGCATCACCTTCGGTGGCTACAGCGTGACGTTGGCCCGCGGGCTCGGGGCCGAGGCGCTGGCGGCGCGGATCGCGGCCTCGGCCCAGTGGTCGGAGCGGACGGTGGAGCCGGTCGGGGAGCTCACCGGGGACGAGCTGGTCGAGGTGCTGGACTCGGAGTACGGCGACGCCTGGGACGGGATCGGGCTGCGGCTGGGGGTGAGCGGCGGGTGGACCTTCGCCGTGGGGTACGGGGGCTGGTTCGGGGAATTCTCGGATGATCCGGCGATCTCCGCCGGCAAGGCCGAGGTCTTCGTGGTGGAGTTCGAGGAGGAGAACGGCAAGCCGGTGCCGCCGACCTTCCGCTACTACCGGGACGGCCGGACGGTGTGCTCGTTCAATCTGCACCTGGACGAGTCCTGGGGCACCGGCCAGGTCTCCGGAGACCACGAAGTCGCGGGCCGGGTCACAGAGCTGCTGAGCGCGGAAGGCCTGCCGGACGAGGAGCGAGCGAACCGCGATGTGCACCGGACCGCCCTGGGGGTGCTGGAGCGGCACTTCGGTCTGGCACTCCCGCGGGCCCTGGTGCTGGAGGCCCCGCTGCCGGCCGTCCTGCTCGCCGACTGAGGGGACTCCGCACGCCACCTCGCCGTCACCGCCCGCCGGACACCCCGCCCAGCAGCCCGCCCGCCAACCCCGGCAGGTTCCGTTCCCGGGACTCGAAGCTCAGCAGCCGCACCTTGCGCTCCACCCCGCCGCCGTAGCCGGTCATCGAGCCCGAGGTCCCGATCACGCGGTGGCACGGCACGATGATGCTCACCGGGTTCTTCCCGTTGGCCAGGCCCACCGCCCGCGAGGCGTTCGGCTTGCCCAGCCTCGCCGCCAGCTGCCCGTACGACCACGTCTGCCCGTACGGGATCCGTACGAGCTGCTCCCACACGCTGCGCTGGAAGGCGGTGCCCTCCAGCCGGACCGGGACGTCGAACGCGGTGAGCTCCCCGGCGAAGTACGCGGCCAGCTGGCGTACCACTTCGGGGAAGGGGCCCTCGACCGCGGCGACCCGCTCCCCGAAGCACTCCTCGGCCGGCCGGTGGCGCTGCTCGCTCATGTAGAGGCCGCTCAGGACGCCGTCCGTGGCGACCAGCGTGAGAGGGCCGTAGGGGCTCTCGACGACGGTGTGCTGCTTGCTGTTCATGCTGGTACGCGCCTTTCAGACGGGCAGGTGGTTGATGGGGTGCTCGTCGGTGGCCCACAGGTACTGGACCGCGTACGCGCGCCAGGGCCGCCAGCCGGCCGCCCGGGCCGTCAGCGCGGCCGGGGTGGACGGCAGCCCGAGCCCCCGCGCCGCCCGCCGCACCCCGAGATCGGACGGAAGGAAGGCGTCCGGATCGCCGAGCGCCCGCATCGCGATGATCTCGGTGGTCCAGGGACCGAAACCGGGCAGGGCCGAGAGCCGGCTCCGCGCGGCCTCCCAGTCGCTGTCGATGCCGAGCGGCAGCGAGCCGTCGGCCAGCGCGGCGACCAGGGTGCCCAGCGTGGTGCGCCGGCTGCGCGGCAGCGCGAGGGACTCCGGGTCCAGCCCGGCCAGGGCACCGGGGGAGGGGAAGAGGTGCGTCAGGCCGCCGTGGGGGTCCTCGACGGGCTCGCCGTGCGCCGCGACCAGCCGGGCCGCGTGCGTACGCGCCGCCGCCGTGGACACCTGCTGGCCGAGGACGGCCCGTACGGCGAACTCCGCCGCGTCGACCGTACGCGGCACCCGGCGCCCGGGAGCGCCGTCCACGAGCGGGGCCAGCAGCGGGTCGGCGCGCAGCTGCTCGTCCACGGCCTCGGGGTCGGCGTCCAGGTCCAGCATCCAGCGGCAGCGGCTGATGGCGATGGTCAGGTCGCGCAGGTCGGTGAGGGCGAGGCGGCAGCCGATGTGGTCCGGCTGGGGGGTGAGGGCGACGACCCCGGTGCCGTGCGGCAGGCGCAGGGTGCGGCGGTAGGCCCCGTCCCGCCACTCCTCGACGCCGGGGACCGCGGTCGCGGCGAGGTGACCGAAGAGGTTGTCCGGGTTGAGCGGGGTCCGGAACGGCAGCCGCAGGCTGATCGTCCCCGGAATCCGGGGCCGGTCGTCCGCACGGCGGCCGGCCCGCACGGCGCGCTCCCGCAGCTCGCTGGGGGAGAGGGCGAACACCTCCCGGACCGTGTCGTTGAAGGTGCGGATGGAGGAGAACCCGGCCGCGAAGGCGACGTCGGCCATCGGCAGCCCGGAGGTCTCGATGAGCAGTCGGGCGGTCTGGGCGCGCTGCGCCCGGGCGAGGGCCAGCGGTCCGGCGCCGAGCTCGGCGCTCAGCTGCCGCTCCACCTGGCGGGTCGAGTAGCCGAGGCGGGTGGCGAGGCCCGGGACGCCCTCGCGGTCGACGACCCCGTCCTGGATGAGCCGGACGGCGCGGGCCACCGCGTCGGCGCGGGAGTTCCACTCGGGGGAGCCGGGGCTGGTGTCGGGCCGGCACCGCTTGCAGGCCCGGAAGCCGGCCTGCTGGCAGGCGGCGGCGCTCGGCAGGAAGGTCATGTTCTCGACCTTGGGCGGCACCGCCGGGCAGCTGGGACGGCAGTAGATCCGCGTGGTCAGCACCGCGGTGAAGAACCAGCCGTCGAAGCGGGCGTCCTTCGACTGCACGGCTCTGACGCAGCGCTCGGTGTCGGTGTGCATGGCTCAAGCATCCGGGGTCCGGGTGGGTGCCGCTGGCGGTTTTCCGACATCGAGTCTAACCGGCGGACGGCTCGGGCCGGGCGGCCGGCGGACCCGCGCCGGCGTTCAGGCGGAAGGCGTCCCGCGCCAGGGTCAGGGCGATCAGGTCGTGCGGGCGCGACAGGGAGCGCGAGGTGAGCTGCTCCAGCCGGCGCAGGCGGTTGAAGACCGTGTTGCGGTGGCAGTACAGCCGCGTCGCCGCCCGCCCGGCGGAGCCCTCGGCGGCGAGCCACGCGTCCAGGGTCTCCAGCAGCACCGCCCGGTCCGCCGGATCCAGTTCCAGCAGGGGCCCCAGGACCGCCTGCACCAGTTCCCCCGCCAGCTCGGGCTGGCGCACCACCAGCGCCGTGGGCAGCCGGTCCGTCAGCCGCACCAGCGAGCGGTCGTCGGCCCCGCAGGTGGCCAGCGCCGTCTCCGCAAGCCGCCGCGCCCGGCCCAGCTCCGCGAGCCCGTCCACCACCGGGCTGATCCCGCCGGGCCCCGGGCAGCGGTCCGCGAGCTCCGCGACCAGCTCGTCCAGCGAGGACGAGCCGAGCGCCGCCACCGCCAGTTCCCGCTCCGCGCGCATCCGCCAGAACAGCCGCATCCCGCCCGCCGACACCACCCGGTGCACCGAGTCCCGCCGGTCCACCGGCAGCACCACCACCGCGTACCGGCCCTGCTCCGGCAGGTCCAGGCCGGCCGCCGCCCGGGCCGTCAGGCCGGGCGCCGGCTCCCCCTCCAGCAGAGCGTCGAGCAGCGCCTGCACCCGCTCGTCGCTGCGCCGGCGCATCTCCCGCTCGCCGGCCCGGTAGGCCTCGGCCGTCGCGGCGGCCTGCTGCTCGATCCCGGCCCACATGGCACCCGCCGTACGGGCCAGCACGGGCAGCGCCTCCGGATCCTCCTCGGTGACGATGTCCAGCAGCTCGTCCCACGTGAGACGGCCCGCGCGGCGGTACGCGTACAGCAGCAGGTCCAGCGGCAGCCCCTGTTCGGCCCGCCGCCGGCCCAGTTCCTCCGCGTACACCAGGTCCTTGCGCGTATCCGAGCGGCGCGCGGCGAACGCCTCGATGCCGTACCGCATCGCCTCGCTCACCTGCTGCCAGTGCTCGTCGCGCGGGACGGCCAGGTCGAACAGCGGCGAGTGCTTCGCGAGATCACCGATCAGCTGCTCGGTCAGCGCCGGGATGCGTTCCAGCAGCACCTCGGCCGCTGTCAGCAGCACCGACCACTCCGCTTCCGTGCGCGCCCTGCGTCCACCCATGGCCGCAGAGGATGTCAGCCCCGGCGCGGTCGCGTAAGGGCCCGCGTCGACAGGTCTGTGCCGTTGCACAACCGCACCCCGCCCCCGGCTGGTCATCGGCAGCGATTCCGCTTCGGGCCGTGGACGTCCGCCCCCGCCCGGTGCTGGTCTGTGCGCCAGCACAACACCCCGTCCGGAGCGGAACAAGGCCCCGTCCGGGCCTAACCATGGGAGGGGATGTGGCCTCACTCCAGGTGAGCGCGCTGTCCGTCGGCTACGGGCCGGTCCGGGCCCTGCGCGCCGTGTCGCTGGATGTACCCGAGGGCGCCGTGGTCGTCGTCCTCGGCGGGAACGGTGCGGGGAAGACCACCCTGCTGCGTGCCGTGTCCCGCACCCTGTCCTTCCACCGGGGCGCCGCCACCGGAGGGAGCGTCCGCTTCGACGGACGGCCGCTGGACGGGCTGAGCCCGGCCCGCGCGGTCGCCGCCGGTGTGGTCCAGGTACCCGAGGGGCGGCAGGTCTTCGCCCGGATGACCGTCGCGGACAACCTGCGGGCGGGCGCCCTCGGAGCGGGGGCGGGCTCCCGGGCCGACACCGCCCGTTCGCTGGCCCGCGTGCACGAGCTGTTCCCCGTCCTCGCCAAGCGCTCCCGGCAGCGGGCGGGCCTGCTCTCCGGCGGCGAGCAGCAGATGCTGGCCCTGGGCCGGGCGCTGATGGCCCGCCCCCGGCTGCTGCTCCTGGACGAACCCTCGCTGGGTCTGGCGCCCAAAATGGCCGCCACCATCGCCGAGACCATCACCGAGATCAACGCCTCGGGCACCTCCGTGCTGCTGGTGGAGCAGAACGCCGCGCTCGCCCTGCGGCTGGCCTCGTACGCGTACGTGCTGGAGGTCGGCGAGGTCACCCTGTCGGGCCCGGCCGCCGAGCTGGCGGCCTCGGACGAGGTACGCCGGCGCTACCTCGGCATCACCGACGAGGACGCCCCGGCCCCCCGTACGGAGCGGACCCTGGGCCGGTGGTCCGCATGACCTGGATCCCGCGCCCTCAGGGCGCCCCGGACAGCGCCGGCCCGCGTCCCCCGGACAGCGCCGGCCCGCGTCCCCCGGACAGCGCCGGCCCGGCGGCGGCCGGACCGGGCGCCGAGGCGCCGCCGCCCCTCACCGTCAGCGACGTCACCGTCCGCTTCGCCGGCCTCACCGCGCTCGACTCGGTGTCCTTCACCGTCGAGCCGGGCAGCGTGCACGCCGTCATCGGACCCAACGGAGCCGGCAAGTCCACCTGCTTCAACGTGCTCTCCGGCGTCTACCGGGCCGCTTCCGGCAGCGTCCGCTTCGGCGGCACCGAACTCACCGGACTGGCCCCCCACGCCGTCGCTGCCCTCGGCATCGCCCGCACCTTCCAGAACCTGGCCCTGCCGCCCCACACCACGGTCGCGGACAGCCTCCTGCTCGGCCGCCACCGGCTGATGCGGTCCGGGTTCCTCTCCGCCGGACTGCGCCTGCCGGCCGCCGTCCGCGAGGACCGCCGGCACCGCGAACGGGTCCGCGAGATCGCGGCCTTCGTCGGCCTGGAGGCCGACCTGGCCGCCCCGGCCGGCTCCCTCCCGTACGGCAAACAGAAACTCGTCGAGCTGGCCCGGGCCCTGTGCATGGAGCCCCGGCTGCTGCTCCTGGACGAACCCGTCGCGGGGATGACCGCCGACGAACGGCAGCGCACCGCCGCCGTCGTCGCGGGCGTCCGGGACGGCCTCGGCATCTCGATCGTGCTGGTCGAACACGACATGGGGGTGGTGATGCGGCTCGCTGACGCGGTGACCGTACTCGACTTCGGAAAACGGATCGGCGGGGGAACCCCCGCCCAGGTGCAGAACGACCCGGCGGTCGTGCGCGCCTACCTCGGCGAGGAGAACCCGGCCGCGTGACCACCTTCCTCGAACTCCTGCTCGGCGGGCTCTCCATGGGCTCCGTCTACGCGCTGATCGCCCTCGGCTTCGTGGTCATCTTCAAGGCCACCGAGGTCGTCAACTTCGCCCACGCCTCCCTCCTCCTCGCCGGCGGGTACGTCACCGCCGTCCTGCACGACGACATCGGCTTCTGGCCCGCCCTCGCCGTAGGCGTCGGCGCGGCCGCCGCCGTCGGAGCCGGGGTGGAGTTCCTCGTGATGCGCCGCTACCGGGGCCAGGACCACAGCGTGCTGGCCATCGTCACCATCGGCGTGGACATCCTGATCACCACCGACCTCACCCGCCGCATCGGTACGGACGTCCTCGCACTCGGCGACCCGTGGGGCGACGCGGTGGTCCACCTCGGACCCGTCACCCTCCCGCAGACCCGGATCGCCGCCTTCGTCGCCGCGGCCCTCCTGATCAGCGCCTTCCTGCTGGTCTTCCGGTACACGGCGTGGGGCGTCGCCATGCGCGCCGCCGCCGAGAAGCCGGAGACCGCCGCACTGATGGGCGTACGGCTGGGCCGGGTCTCGCTCGCCGCCTGGGCGGTCGCCGGCTCCCTGGCCGCCGTCGCGGCGCTCTTCCTGACCGTCTTCCCCACCCCCGGCCTGGAGCGGGCCACCTCGCTCGCCGCCCTCAAGGCCTTCCCCGCCGCGATCCTCGGCGGCCTCGACTCCACCACCGGAGCCCTCGCGGGCGGCCTGATCGTCGGGGTCACCGAGGCCATGGCCACGGGCTACCAGAGCCAGCTCGCCTTCCTCGGCCGCGGCATCGGGGACCTCGCCCCCTACCTCGTCATGGTCGTGGTCCTGCTCCTGCGCCCGGCCGGCCTCTTCGGCACCAAGGAGCTCGCCCGTGTCTGACGTCACCGCCCCGGGTCTCCGCACGGAGGCCGACGCCCCCCGCCCGGCCCCCGCCGGCACCGGGGCCCCGCCCCGGCGCGGCTCCCGCGTCCGGTACGCGCTGTGGGCCGCCGGGGCCCTGGTACTGCTGGCGCTCCCGTTCTACCTCGAACGGTTCTGGCTCCAGGCGGGGCTCTTCGCCATCGCCGCCGGGATCGGCGCCATCGGGCTCAACCTCCTCACCGGAGCCACCGGACAGCTCTCCATGGGCCACGCCTTCTTCCTGGCCGTCGGCGCGTACGGGTACTGCGCCCTGGCCGGCGACGGCGGCCGCTCCGGCGGGCACGAGCTCGTCGGGCTGGGCTTGCCCAGCTGGCTGGCCGCCGTACTCGCGGTGGTCCTGGCGGGAGCGGTCGGCGGGCTCTTCAGCCCGATCGCCGGCCGGCTGCGCGGCGCCTACCTCGGCATCGCCACCCTGGCCCTGATCTTCATCGGCCAGCACGTCCTGTTCAACGCCACGCCCCTAACCGGCGGATTCAACGGCCGCGCCGTCGAACCGCTCTCGCTCTTCGGCGTCACCTTCGACGACACCGAGACGATGGTCGCCGCCATCCCCTTCCAGTCCGCCGAGAAGCTCTGGTACGTGGCCCTCGCCGCGCTCCTGGGCTGCGCCCTCTTCGCCCGGGGCGTCCTGCGCGGCCGCCCCGGGCGCGCCCTGAACGCCATCCGCGACCACAACATCGCCGCCGGTGTCATGGGCGTCCCCGTGGCCCGCTACCGGGCCGCCGTCTTCGTCCTGTCCTCCATGTACGCGGGGCTGGCCGGGGTGCTGCTCGCCCTCGTCTTCCAGCGCACGGTGCCCGACTACTTCGGCATGGTCCTGTCGCTGGAGTACCTGGCCATGATCGTGATCGGCGGCCTGGGCACCGTCGCCGGCTCCGTCGTCGGCGCGGCCTTCGTCTCCCTCCTGCCCCAGCTCCTGACCCGCTACAGCGACGCGCTCCCGCTCGTCTCCGCTCCGGGCGCGGGCGGCGTCTCCCCGGGCGAGGCGTCCCGCTACCTCTACGGAGCGGCCGTGGTGGCCGTCGTCCTGTTCCTCCCCGGCGGTCTCGCCCGGATCCGCCCCTCCCTGTCCGCACGTACCCCGAAGGAGCCAGCGTGAAGAGAACCGGCCGGAACAAGAGAGCACGACTCGGTACAGCGGCCCTGGCGGCCGCGCTCCTGCTGACCGGCGCCGCCGGATGCAGCGGGAAGGCGGGCACCACCACCGAGGAGAAGGAGGGCGCGGGCGGGGTCAGGACCGGTGACGGGGTCACCGCCACCGCCATCCAGCTCGGCGCCCTCACCGACATGACCGGCGTCTACGCCTCGCTCGGCAAGAGCGTCACCCAGGCCCAGCAGCTCTGGATCAAGCAGGCCAACGCCTCGGGCGGCATCTGCGGGCGGCAGCTGGAGCTGACGGTCCGCGACCACGGCTACGACCCGCAGAAGGCGCTCGCCGCCTACACGGAGCTGGAGCCCAAGGTGCTCGGCTTCGCCCAGTTCATCGGGTCCCCCTTCGTCGCCGCGGCCAAGGACCGCATCGAGGGCCAGGACAAGGGCCTGGTCATCCCGCAGGCCTGGTCGGCCTCGCTGCTGGGCAGCGCGTCCATCCGGACGATCGGGGCCACGTACGACATCGAGACGGTCAACGCCATCGGCTACCTCCTCGACGAGAAGCGCATCGCCTCCGGCGACCGGATCGGGCACGTCTACTTCGAGGGGGACTACGGCGAGAACGCCCTCGCCGGCGCGAAGCACGCGGCGAAGGAGGCCGGGCTCACCGTCGTCGAGCAGAAGATCAAGCCCACCGACAACGACATGTCCGCGCAGGTCGCCGCCCTCAAGCAGGCCGGGGTCAAGGCCGTGGTCATCAGCGCGGGGCCGCGGCAGGCCGCTTCACTGGTCGGGGTCGCCGCGGCCGGCGGCTGGAACGTCCCCGTGGTCGGCAACAACTCGGCGTACGCGCCCCAGCTGCTCGCCACGCCGGCGGGCGCGGCGCTGCAGAAGGACTACTACGTGGCCGCGTCCACCCTGCCGATCGGCGCCACGGAACCCGGCCCGGCGGCCCTGGCCTCCGCCTACACGGCGGAGTACCCGGGCGCGGGGCTGGACAACGGCGTGGTGGCCGGGTACACGGCCGCCTCGGTCTACGGAGAGGCCCTCAAGAGGGCCTGCGCGGACAAGAACCTCACCCGCGAGGGCGTGGGCAAGGCCCTGCTGAGCCTCAAGGCGTACGACAACGGCTTCGGCATCGCGCACGACTTCTCCGACCCGAAGGCCCCGTCCACCCGGCAGAGCGTCATCATGAAGCCGGACGAGAAGACCCCGGGCGGCCTGAAGGTGGTCAAGGAGGCCGCGGTGGCCGAGGCGGCGAAGTCCTTCACCCCGGCGGCGGGCTGACAGGCCGCGCCCCGGGCGCGCCGGGCCCCGCGAGGCGGCCCCGGAACGACGGGAGGGGCCCCCGCAGGCCAAAGGCAACCGGGGGCCCCCCCGCCGGGGGGGTCGGCGAAACCAACGGAGGGGGGGGCGCCGCGCCGGGGGTGTGGCGGGAGGTGTTTGTGCCGC
>NZ_JBHXRU010000031.1:0-14738 GCF_042716255.1 Streptomyces sp. NPDC058662
CCCCGGTACCGCGGGCCCGCCCCTCACCCTGCCGTGCGCCGCGGCGTCACGCGCCCCGGAGTACCGCCCCGGTCCGCTCGCCCGCGAGGGCCACCGCCGCGTCGCGCGCGGCCGTGGTCTCCTCGGCGGTCAGCGTGCGGTCGGCCGCGCGGAAGCGCAGCGCGTACGCCAGGGACTTCTTGCCCCCGCCCACCTGCTCGCCGGTGAACACGTCGAACAGCCGCAGCGATTCGAGCAGTTCGCCCGCACCCTTGCGCAGCGCGGTCTCGACCTCCGAGGCCGGGACGGACGCGTCCACGATCAGCGCGACGTCCTGGGTCGCCACCGGGAAGCCGGAGATACGCGGCGCCTGCAGCGCCTCGCCGCCGGCCGCCGCGAGGCGGTCCAGATCGAGCTCCATGGCGCTGGTGCGCGCGGGCAGGCCCATCGTCTTGACCACGCGCGGGTGCAGCTCACCGGCGTGGCCGATGACCTCCTCGACCCCGTCGACGGTGACGACGAGCTCGGCGCACCGGCCCGGGTGCCAGGGGCCGTACCGGCCCTGGCGGACGACGAGCTCGGCGCCGGCCTCGACGGCCAGCGAACGGGCCGCCTGGACGGCGTCCGCCCAGTCGGCCGGGCGGCCCCCGCCCCACCAGCCGGCCTGCTCACGGGCTCCGGCGAGCACGACCGCGGCATAGCGCGGCTGCGCGGGCAGGGCCGCGTTCAGGGTGGCGATCTCCTCGTCCGTGGGACGCCGGTCGACGGGCAGCCGTACGGCGACACCCGGCCGCGCGGCGGCCCGGAAGACCGAGCCGGTCTCGAACAGCGCGAGGTCGTGGCTGCCCCGGCTGTCGTTGCGTCGCAGCGCGCCCAGCAGGCCCGGCAGCAGCGTGGTGCGCAGCGCCGGCTCCTCGTCGGAGATCGGGTTGACCAGGGTGACGACCTGCCGGGCGGCGTCGTGCGCGGGGAGCTGGAGCTGGTCGAAGACCTGCTCGCCGAGGAACGGGTAGCTCAGCGCCTCGACGTAGCCGGCGCCGGCCAGCGCGCGGCCGACCCGCCGGTGCAGCTGCTGCCGGGCGGTCAGGCCGCGGCCGGAGGGCACCTGCGGCAGGGTCGACGGAAGGTTGCCGTAACCCTCCAGCCGGATGACCTCTTCGGCGAGGTCGTTGGGCTCGGCGAGGTCGGGGCGCCACGAGGGCACCGTGACGACGAGCTCGTCCTGGCCGTAGACGTCGCAGCCGATCTCCTGGAGGCGGCGGACGACGGTCTCGCGGCCGTAGTCCATGCCCGCGACGCGGTCCGGGTGGTCCGCGCCCATCGCGATGGTGCGGGGGGCGCCCGGGGCGAGGAACTCGGTGACCCCGGCCTCGGCGGTGCCGCCCGCGAGCAGCACGAGCAGGTCCACGGTCCGCTGCGCGGCCGCGGCGGCGGCCTGCGGGTCGACGCCCCGCTCGAAGCGCTTGGAGGCCTCGGAGGACAGCTTCAGGCGGCGGGCGGTGCGCGAGATCGACACGGGGTCGAAGTGCGCGGCCTCGACGACCACGTCGGTGGTCCCCGTGACCTGGCCGGTCGAGCCGGAAGGATCGAAAGGTGTGGTGACGGAGTCCGCGATCTCCGTGTCGGCGCCGCCCATGACGCCGGCGAGGCCGATCGGCCCGCTGTCGTCGGTGATCACCAGGTCCTCGGCGTCGAGCGTGCGCTTGACTCCGTCGAGGGTGGTGAGCTTCTCGCCCTGCTCGGCACGGCGGACGCCGATGGCGCCGTTGACCCGCGAGCGGTCGTAGGCGTGCAGCGGCTGGCCGAGCTCCAGCATCACGTAGTTGGTGATGTCGACGGCGAGCGAGATCGGGCGCATGCCGGCCTTCTGGAGGCGGCGGGTCAGCCAGATCGGGGAGCGCGCCTCGGGGTCGAGGCCGGTGACGGTGCGGGCGGTGAACCGGTCGCAGCCCGCCGGGTCATCGACCTTGACCGGGTACCCGTACGAGTTCGGCGCCGGGACGTCGAGCAGCGCCGGGTCGCGCAGCGGCAGGCCGTAGGCGGTCGCCGCCTCGCGGGCGACGCCGCGCAGGGACATGCAGTAGCCGCGGTCCGGGGTGATGTCGATGTCGAGGACCTCGTCGACGAGCTGGAGCAGCTCGATCGCGTCGGTGCCGACCTCGTGCTCGGGCGGCAGCACGATGATGCCGTGCGTGCCGTCGTCGCCCATGCCCAGCTCGTCGCCGGAGCAGATCATGCCGTGCGAGGTGCGGCCGTACGTCTTGCGCGAGGCGATCGCGAAGTCGCCGGGCAGCACCGCGCCCGGGAGCACCACGACGACCTTGTCGCCGACGGAGAAGTTCCGGGCGCCGCAGACGATCTCCTGCGGTTCGCCGGTGCCGTTGGCCGCGCCGACGTCGACGGTGCAGAAGCGGATCGGCTTGCGAAAGCCCTCCAGCTCCTCGATGGTCAGTACCTGACCGACGACGAGCGGGCCCTTGAGCCCGCCGCCGAGCTGCTCGACGGTCTCGACCTCAAGGCCGGCGTCGACCAGCTTGGCGGCCACGTCGCGGCCGGTCTCGCCCGCGGGGAGGTCGACGTACTCCCGCAGCCAGGAAAGCGGGACGCGCATCAGATCTCACTCCCGAACGGCCGGGTGAAGCGAACGTCACCCTCGACCATGTCTCGCATGTCTTCAACGTTGTGACGGAACATCAGCATCCGCTCGATGCCGAAGCCGAAGGCGAACCCGCTGTACTTCTCGGGGTCCACGCCGCAGGCGGTCAGCACCTTGGGGTTGACCATGCCGCAGCCGCCGAGCTCGATCCAGCCCTCGCTGGAGCAGGTGCGGCACGGGCGGTCGGGGTTGCCCACCGACTCGCCGCGGCACACGTAGCACTGCATGTCCATCTCGGCGGACGGCTCGGTGAAGGGGAAGAAGTGCGGGCGCAGGCGCGTGGTCGTGCCCTCCCCGAACAGCTCCTGGACCATGTGGTCCATGGTGCCCTTGAGGTCCGCCATGGTCAGGCCCTCGTCCACGGCGAGCAGCTCGACCTGGTGGAAGACCGGGGTGTGCGTCGCGTCGAGCTCGTCGGTGCGGTACACCCGGCCCGGGCAGACGATGTAGACGGGCGGCTTGCGCTCCAGGAGCGAGCGCGCCTGCACCGGGGAGGTGTGGGTGCGCAGGACGACACCGGACTCGTCGCCCTGGGTGCCCTCGGGGCCCCGGACGAAGAAGGTGTCCTGCATCTGGCGCGCCGGGTGGTCCGGCGTGAAATTGAGGGCGTCGAAGTTGAACCACTCCGCCTCGACCTCGGGCCCCTCGGCGACCTCGTACCCCATGGCCACGAAGATGTCCGCGATACGGTCCATCAGCGTGGTCAGGGGGTGCCGGGCACCGGCGGGCACGCGGTCGTACGGCAGTGTGACGTCCACCGCCTCCTCGACCAGCACGCGCTCGTCGCGCTCGGACTCCAGGGCGACCGTGCGGGCCCCGAAGGCCTTGTTCACGGCGCCGCGGGCCTGGCCCACGCGCTTGCCCGCCTCGGCCTTGGCCTGCGGCGGCAGGGCTCCGATCTCGCGGTTGGCGAGCGCCAGGGGCGAGCGGTCGCCCATGTGCGCGGTCTTCGCCTCCCGCAGCGCGTCGAGGTCGCCGGCGGACGCGAAGGCGGCGAGCGCCTCGTCCCGCATGCGCTCGATCTCTTCCGGTTTCAGTGCCTCGACCTCGACAGGGTCGTACGACTTGTTCGGTGCCGACATCTCTTCCCGTACTTCCGATGGCTGGCTGGTGGGTCCCCGTACGGCACGATCAGACCGATCGACACAGAGACACAAAGGTGCCAAAGGACGAGTCTAAAGGTCGCCTGGGGTGAAGGGGCCCGTGGGCCGCCTGGCGAGACGCTCCGCAGGGTTACTGCGTGAGGTAGGCCGGGGCGCTCACGGGCAGGATAAATCGGAACTCGGCGCCGCCGCCGGGGCCGCGGCCGACCGCGATGGTGCCGCCGTGCGCCTCCACGATGCCCTTGACGATGTACAGGCCCAGGCCGGTGCCGCCGCGCTTGCTCCCCCGCCAGAAGCGGGTGAAGACGCGGCCCATCGACTCCTCGGGGATCCCGGTGCCTTCGTCGGTCACGGTGACGGCGGTTCCCTTCTCGTGGGGCGACACGTCGATGGTGACCGTTCCCTCTCCGTGGCGCACCGCATTTTCGAGGAGGTTGCCGAGGATCTGGTCGATCTTGTCCGGATCGGCCCAGAGGTCGGGGAGCGGTCGGCTGACCCGTACGAGGAACCGCTCGGGGGCCTGGCCGTTCGCGATGAGCGCCTGGACGTGGCGGCCCACCGCGGTGGCGATGTCCACCGGCTGCCGGCGCACCTCCAGGCGGCCGGAGTCGATGCGGGAGATGTCCAGCAGCTCGGCGATCAGGCGGGTGACGCGGTTGGCGTCGGCGTCGACGGTCTCCAGCATCAGCCGCTTCTGGTCGTCGGTGAACCGCTCCCACTTGGCCAGCAGGGTCGCCGTGAACCCCTTGACGGAGGTCAGCGGGGAGCGCAGCTCGTGGGCGACGGTGGCGATCAGTTCGGCGTGGCTGCGTTCGGTGCGGCGGCGGGCCTCGGTGCCGCGCAGGGTGACGACGAGGCGGCGGACCGGTCCGGTGGGGTGGGTGCGCACGTACCGGGCCGACACCAGCACCTCGCGGCCGCCCGGGAGCAGCAGGTTGCGCTCGGGCTGGCCGCGGCGGGTGGCCAGGCCTCCGTACGGGTCGGTCAGCGCCCACCAGCGGCGGCCCTTGAGGTCCTCCAGCGGCAGGGCGGTGTCGATCCGCGAGCCCAGGGCCAGGGCGGGGTCGGTGGCGGTCATCCGGGCGGCGGCCCGGTTGAAGCAGATGACGCGGCCGGTGTGGTCGGCGACGACCAGGCCGTCGGGCAGGTCGTCGGGGTCGATCCCGAAGGCGCTCGCCGCGGTGGCAACCGCAAGCCCGTCCCGGGCCGCGGCGGCGTCCGCCGCCGTCCCGCGTGGGCTGTTCGTACCGACGGTCATGTCCCCGTACCCCACCTCTCCGAGTAGCGCAGTGGGCCCCCGGGCCGCCACATTACTAGCTGGGGGTCACGGAGCGGCACCCTCCGGGCGCCCGCTGTGCTCGCGCGGACGCGTAGAGGCACACGGCGGCGGCCGTCGCCAGGTTCAGGCTCTCCGCCCTGCCGTGGATCGGGACCCGCACCACGGCGTCCGCGAGGTCCCGGGTCTCCTGCGGCAGACCCCAGGCCTCGTTGCCGAAGACCCACGCCGAGGGGCCGCCCATGGTGCCCGCGTCGAGTTCGGCGTCGAGGTCCTCCTCGCCGGCCCCGTCGGCCGCGAGGATGCGCACCCCGGCCGCCCGCAGCCCCGCCACGGCCTGTTCCACCGGTACGCCGACCGCCACCGGCAGGTGGAAGAGGGAGCCCACGGAGGCCCGTACGGACTTGGGGTTGTACAGGTCCACGGAGGCGTCGGTGAGCACCACCGCGTCGGCCCCGGCCGCGTCCGCGCAGCGCAGCACGGTACCGGCGTTCCCGGGGTCGCGGACGTGCGCCAGGACGGCGACCAGCTTCGGCCGGGCCGCCAGGATGTCCTCGAACGGCGAGTCCAGGAAGTGGCAGACGCCCACGAGGCCCTGCGGGGTGACCGTCTGGGAGACATCGGCGAGGACCTCGTCGCCGGCGTAGTGGACGCGGACGCCCGCGTCCAGCGCCGCGTCGACGATCCCGGAGTAGCGCTCGGCGGCCTCGACCGTCGCGAACAGCTCGATCAGGGTCGACGCTCCCCCGCCGCCGCGGTGCTCGACGGCCTCGCGGACGGCCTGCGGGCCCTCGGCGATGAACCGGCGCTCCTTGGTGCGGAAGTTGCGCCGCGCCAGTCGCCTGGCGGCGGCCACCCGCGGGGATCGGGGGGAGATCAGCTCGGCGGGGGTACCCATGGTCTCAGCGGTTCTCTCTCGGGGGTCCGGGGCGCGGCGCCGTCCGGCCGGGACCGGGGGCGGCACGGAGTGCGGGGGTCCGCCCGCGGCGGTGCGGGGCGAAAGCACACGGACCCGCAGGCGTGAGCCTGCGGGTCCGTGGGGGCCGGCCTCCTGGAAGCGGGGCCGGCTAGCCCTTAGGCAGCGACCTTGGGGGCGTTGACGTCGGCGGGGAGCGCCTTCTGGGCGACCTCGACGAGCGCGGCGAACGCGTTGGCGTCGTTGACGGCCAGCTCCGCGAGGATCTTGCGGTCCACCTCGATGTTGGCGGCCTTCAGACCCTGGATGAGGCGGTTGTACGTCATGCCGTTCTGGCGGGCAGCGGCGTTGATGCGCTGGATCCACAGCTGACGGAAGTCGCCCTTGCGCTTCTTGCGGTCGTTGAAGTTGTAGACCAGCGAGTGGGTGACCTGCTCCTTGGCCTTGCGGTACAGGCGCGAACGCTGACCGCGGTAGCCGGAGGCGGCTTCGAGGATCGCCCGGCGCTTCTTGTGGGCGTTTACTGCCCGCTTGACGCGTGCCACTTTTTAACTCCTTGCAGCGGGGCCGTGGGTGTCTTCACAGCGGCCCGAATTCGATGGGGTCCCGGTTCGGCGTCCCGCTCCCGCAGGGGGGAGCGGAGACGTCAGATGCCGAGAAGCTTCTTGATCTTCGCGGCGTCGCCGGGGGCCATCTCCGCGTTGCCGGTGAGGCGGCGGGTGACACGGGACGACTTGTGTTCGAGCAGGTGGCGCTTGCCGGCGCGCTCGCGGAGCACCTTGCCGGAGCCGGTGACCTTGAAGCGCTTCTTGGTACCGCTGTGCGTCTTGTTCTTCGGCATGGCGCCGTTGTCTCCTCGTCGGTGGCACTCCCACCGGTCCACGGGGGACCGGCTCGCGGGAGCGTCATGGTGTGTAGGTGATCCGGGACGGGCTGCCCCTGGATCAGGCCTGGGTGTTCGCCTCGTCGGCGTTCGCCTCGTCGGCGGATGCCTCGTCGGCAGGCGCCTCGTCGGCATCGGCCTCGGCGAACTCGGTCTCCTCCACCTCGGCGGCGGCGTCCTCGAAAGGAGCCTCGTCGTCGGTGAGGGCGACACCCTGGCGCTCGGCCTTGCGGGCGGCCTGCGCCTCGCGGGCCTCGGCCATCGCCTCGGTCTTCTTCTTGTGCGGACCGAGAACCATGATCATGTTTCGGCCGTCCTGCTTCGGGTTCGACTCGATGAACCCGAGGTCCTCGACGTCGGCCGCGAGGCGCTGCAGCAGTCGGAAGCCGAGTTCCGGCCTGGACTGCTCGCGACCACGGAACATGATCGTGATCTTGACCTTGTCGCCCTGCTTGAGGAACCGAACGACGTGACCCTTCTTGGTGTCATAGTCGTGCGGGTCGATCTTCGGCCGGAGCTTCATTTCCTTGATGACCGTGTGCGCCTGGTTCTTGCGCGCCTCACGGGCCTTCATGGCCGACTCGTACTTGAACTTGCCGTAGTCCATGAGCTTGCAGACCGGCGGGCGTGCGGACGCCGCGACCTCGACCAGGTCGAGGTCGTACTCCTGCGCGAGCTCAAGCGCCTTGGCAAGCGGCACGATGCCGACCTGCTCGCCGCTGGGACCGACGAGTCGTACCTCGGGAACGCGAATCCGGTCGTTGATGCGGGGCTCGGTGCTGATGGATCCTCCTCGGTAGCACCACACGGCTGCCTGGCAGACAGCCGCTGACGTGTATTTCCGTCAGACCTACCGCGGCGGGGAGAATGAAAAAAGCCCCGCCGGGCACAGGCAGGGGCTCCAAAACAACCGGAGCACCGCCGCATGCGAACGCGGGGCGCAGACTCGGGCGGTTTTCCATCGTCCGTACGGAACGATGGATACCGCCTGACCGGATGACCCGCCGCCCCGGAGGGCAGTCAGGTGGGAGAACGGAGCCTCCACTTGTGGGCCGGGCACAGCAGTGTCCGGCCGGTCGATGTACATGCTAGCACCCGCGTTGCAAGCCCGCCGCACGGCATATCGTGGGCGCATGACTGACGCGACACTCCCCTCCGAGCCCGCTGCCGAAGAGGCTCCCGACTACGACGCCATGACCCGCGACATCGCGGACGTCCCCGCCGTCGAGGTGATCACCACGGTGGCCGTGCACCTGCTGAGCGCCGCGGCGGTCAACCTGGGCCTGGACAAGCCGGACTCCGAGCACAAGGACCTCGACGAGGCCCGCAAGCTGATCACCGCCCTGGCCGGACTGGTCACCGCGAGCGCCACGGAGATCAGCTCCTTCCACGCCGCACCCCTGCGGGACGGCCTGAAGTCGCTCCAGCTGGCCTTCCGCGAGGCCTCCCTCGTCCCGGACGAGCCGGGTCAGGGCCCGGGCGAGAAGTTCACCGGCCCCGTCTTCGGCTGAGCCCTCCGGCGTCCCCCCGCGCGGCTCTAGCGGGTGTACAGCGGCTCGCCGGGCGGCGCCGGGGTGTCCGCCGGCAGCACGGCCAGGTTCAGCCCGCGCACCAGCCGGGCGCGCAGGGTGTCGTCCGCCGCCAGCGCCTCGGCGACCCGGCGGGCCGCCGCGGGAGCCAGGGGCCCGGCGTCCAGCACGATCGCCAGCGTGCCGTCGGCCTCCGTGCCCGCGGGGCCCAGGTGGGCGCGGACCACGGCGGCCTCCGCCGCCACGGCGGCCCGTACGGCCTCCCGTACGGCGGGGTCGGCCAGCGGGTCGGCGTCGGTGCGGCCCTCGGCCAGCGCGCGCAGCGCCGGTCCGGTCAGCTGGTAGGTGACGGGGCCGGCCAGGTCCAGGACCACGGTGTCGGCCTTCTCGTGCGCGGCGGCCGCCAGCGCCTGGTGCAGCGGGACGGCCACCGGCCGAGCGGCCGGGTCCCAGAGCGCGAGCGAGGCGGTCGAGGTGAAGGCGGGCAGGGCCCGCCGGTCTCCCGCGCGCAGGGTCGGGACGGCCATGTCGCTGGTCTTCTCGCGTGTGAGGCCCGTCAGCGGGTCGGTCTCGGCCTCGCCGAGGACGGCGACGACCGGCACGAGCAGGCGGGCCTCCCGCAGGGCGGCCAGTACCTGCGGCTCGGCCGCCCGGTCCGCGGCCCAGGCGGTGAGGGCCGCGGCCAGCCGGGGGTCCGCCGAGCCGTCGTCGTCGGAGAAGCCGGGGTCGGGAATGTTCTTGTTCGCCATGTTCGCCACAGTTACCCGACCCTACTGTGCCGCGCGCCCGCCCGCCCGGGAGGCCCGGCGCCGGGCTCCCAAGGACGCCTCGGCCTGCGGGCCAGCACGGCCGCCAGCACGAGCAGTACAACCCCGGCCGCCGCGGCCTGCGGGGGTCCGAAGCGGGGCTCCCGGCCGGCCGGGCGGGCCGGCTCCGGGCCGGGGCCGAAGTAGGTGCCGCCGGCCGGGGCGGGCGCGGGCACGGGTGCCTCGGGTCGCATGGCCTCGGCGACCCGGAGCGCGGCGACGGGGTCCACCGTCCCGTGGCCCCGGGAGTCGTCGCGGCCGCCGGCCGGGGCGTCCGAGGCGGTGTCCTCCAGCAGCTTCTTGATCTGGGCCGGGGACAGGTCCGGGTGCGCGGCGAGGACGAGCGCCGCGGCGCCGGAGACGAAGGCGGCCGCCGCGCTGGTGCCCCAGCCCTCGTAGTACGAGCGGTCGGGGTCGGCGATGACCACGTCGACGCCGGGGGCGCTGACGGTGGCGTACCAGTTGCGCGTGGAGAAGGCGGCCTTGCGGCCGCGGCGGTCGACGGCGGTGACGGCGATGACCCCGGGGTAGGCGGCCGGGTAGGAGACGTGGTCGCCCGTCTTGCCGCCGTTGCCGGCCGAGGCGACGACGACCACGCCCTTGGCGAGGGCGTACTGGACGGCCTCGTCCTCCCCCGCCTCGTGGTGCGCGGAGTCGCTGTCGTCGCCGAGCGACAGGTTGATCACGTCCGCGCCGTGGTCGGCGGCCCAGCGGATGCCTTCGGCGAGGGCGCCGCCCTTGCTGTCGCGGGCCTGGGCGCGGCCGGGGTCGCCCTCCTCCAGGATCACCCGGACCGGCAGGATCTTCGCCTGCGGGGCGACGCCGAGGACGCCCTGGCCGCGGCGGGGCCCGTGGCCGTGCCCGGCGATGATGCCGGCCATGGCCGTGCCGTGGCGGGCCCAGGCGCGGTCGCCCCGCACCGCGCCGGTGCCGATGAGGTCGGTGCCTTCCAGGACCTGTCCGGCCAGGTCGGGGTGTGCGTCGTCGACGCCGGTGTCCAGGACGGCGACGGTGACGCCGTCGCCCCGGGTCGTGCCCCAGGCCTCCTCGGCGCGCAGGGCGAGGAGGCCCCACTGGCGGTCCCTGATCGTGTCGGCCGCGGCCGGGGCGGCGGCGGCTCCGCTCGCGAGGAGGACGGCCAGGGCGAGGGCGGCCGCCCGGGCCCCGGCGCGGGGAGCTCTGCTCATGGGGTGGGCTCCGGGGAGGCAGGGGCAGGAGGGGCGGAAGCGGCGGTAGGGGCGACAGGGGCGGGGGGAGCGTCCGGCGCCGGCGGTCGCGGGGAGTCGCGGACGGGCGGCGGTACGGGCGCCCCCGCGGCCTTCGGTACGGGCTTCGCGGCGGAGGGCGACGCCGGGGAAGGCGCCGCCGAGGGCGCGGGCGGCAGTACGAGGTCCCGTACGGCCCTGCCCGCGAGGTCGGCCAGGGCCTTCGCCTCGTGGCCGAGGCCCGCCTGGGCCACGGCCCCGGTCGCGCCCTCCTTCACCGCCTCCGCGGCCGGCAGCGGGGCGTCCAGCGGCCGGCCGTCGGCGAAGGCCGAGACCGTGTAGACGACGACCGGGGCCTCGGGGCGGACGGAGGCGTGCCAGGCCGCGCGCTGGCCGTCGGCGAAGCCGTACGCGGGCGGGGCGGGGAGGCGTCCGGCGAGCTCGGCCATGGCGGGCCCGCTGCCGGGCGTGAAGACCAGGCCGACGGTGACCAGCGAGCTGCGGGTGGCGTCGGTGTACGTCGCGCGCAGGACCCGGGCGCAGCCGGTGGCCGCCAGCAGTGCCTGCCAGTCGGGGGCGAGGGCGGCCGCGCAGTCGGCGTCGGGGGCGAGCGCGACGCGGGTCCAGGTCCGGTCGGCGCCGCCGGGTCCCGTCGAGGGTCCGGCGAGGACGGGCGGGAGGAGGCTGTCGACGGGGGCGGACCGCCACAGGGACGCGGCCTCGCGGTAGGCGGCGTCCGGGGGCAACGGCCGGTTGGCGGCGCGGTGTTCGGACCAGAGGCCGAAGCCGCCGGCGCCGGCGAGGCCGGTTCCTATGAGCCCGCACAGGACGGCGGCGAGCACGCGTCCGGGCCGGCGGCGCGGCCGCTCGGGCGGATACGGGGTCAGGGGTGCGTCGGGCTCGCCCAGGAGCGAGGTCCGCGGTGTCGTCGTGGTCATCCGGCGGCTCCGCCCCCCGTTCCGTACGGCTGCCTGCCCCGTACTCTACGGTCCCGGCGGCCCCGGGCGGGCCCCGGGGAGCCCCGCGAACCCCCTACCCACCGGTAGAGCCGTCTGGCAAGCTGCCGCCCATGAACTCCCCCGCCGCCGACCGCGCCCGGTACGACCGGGCGACCGCGCACCTCGACGCGCCGCTGGCCGTCGTGGACCTGGACGCGTTCGACGCCAACGCCGACGACCTCGTGCGCCGGGCGGGCGGGAAGCCGGTCCGGGTCGCCAGCAAGTCGGTGCGCTGCCGCGCGCTGCTGGAACGGGTGCTGGCCCGGCCGGGGTTCGCCGGGATCATGTCCTACACCCTCGCCGAGTCGCTGTGGCTGGCCCGGTCCGGATTCGAGGACGTGCTGCTGGCGTACCCGTCCGCCGACCGGGCCGGTTTCGCCGAGCTCGCCGCGGATCCCAAGCTCGCCGCGGCGGTCACCGTGATGGTCGACGACCCGGCGCAGCTCGACCTCGTGGACCGCGCCCGGGACGGCGGCACGCAGGAGGTCCGCGTCTGCCTGGAGTTGGACACCGCGCTGCACCTCCTCGGGGGCCGGGTGCGGGTCGGCGCCCGGCGCTCGCCGGTGCGTGAGCCCGCGCAGCTGGCCGCGCTGGCCCGCGCGGTCTGCGCGCGGCCCGGGTTCCGGGTGGTGGGCCTGATGGGGTACGAGGGCCACGTCGCCGGGGTCGGGGACGCGCTGGCGGGACGCCCGGTGCGGTCGCGCGTGATCCGGCTCATGCAGGGCGCGGCCCGCAGGGAGCTGGCCGCCCGCCGGGCCGAGGCTGTCCGGGCGGTGCGGGCGGTCGTCCCGGACCTGGAGTTCGTCAACGGAGGCGGCACCGGAAGCGTGCAGCAGACCGCCGCCGAGGACGCGGTGACGGAGATCGCCGCCGGTTCGGGGCTCTACGTGCCGAGGCTGTTCGACAACTACACCTCCTTCCGGGGCCGTCCGGCCGCGCTGTTCGCGCAGCCGGTGGTCCGCCGGCCCGGTGTGGGCGTGGTCACCGTGCTCGGCGGCGGTTATCCGGCGTCCGGTGCGCCCGGGGCCGACCGGCTGCCGGTGCCGTACCTCCCGGAGGGCCTGCGCTACGACCCGCAGGAGGGCGCGGGCGAGGTGCAGACCCCGCTGCTGGGCGCCCCCGCCGACGACCTGCTGATCGGCGACCGGGTGTGGTTCCGGCACGCCAAGGCGGGCGAGCTGTGCGAGCGCTTCGACACGCTGCACCTGATCGAGGGCGACCGCGTGACGGCCACCGCCCCGACGTACCGGGGCGAGGGCCGCACGTTCCTCTAGTGCCGTGGCCGGGGGTTAGAGCGGGGTCACGTACGCGCCCGAGATGCCGCCGTCGACGACGAAGTCGGCGGCGTTGATGAAGGAGGAGTCGTCGCTGGCGAGGAAGGCGACGGCGGCGGCGATCTCGGTGGGTTCGGCGAACCGGCCCAGCGGGATGTGCACGAGGCGGCGAGCGGCGCGCTCGGGGTCCTTGGCGAACAGCTCCTGGAGCAGCGGGGTGTTGACCGGCCCGGGGCACAGGGCGTTGACGCGGATGCCCTCGCGGGCGAACTGCACGCCGAGCTCTCGGGACATCGCGAGGACGCCCCCCTTGGAGGCGGTGTACGAGATCTGCGAGGTGGCGGCGCCCATGATGGCGACGAAGGAGGCCGTGTTGATGATGGAGCCGCGGCCCTGCTCGCGCATGTAGGGCAGGGCGGCCCTGCAGCACAGGTAGACGGAGGTGAGGTTGACGTCCTGGACGCGGCGCCAGGCGTCGAGCTCGGTGGTGAGGATGGAGTCGTCGTCCGGGGGCGAGATGCCCGCGTTGTTGAAGGCGATGTCGACGGAGCCGTAGGTGTCGTGGGCCGTCTTGAAGAGGGCGTCGACCTGCTCCTTGTCGGTGACGTCCACCTTGACGTAGGTGCCGCCCACCTCCTCGGCGGCGGCCTTGCCGGCCGTCTCGTCGATGTCGGCGCACACCACGTTCGCGCCTTCCGAGGCGAGGCGGCGGGCGGTGGCCAGACCGATGCCGCTGCCGGCTCCGGTGATGACGGCGGTGCGGCCGACCAGGCGGCGGCAGATGGTCTCTTCGGTGCGGTCGGTCATGTCGGTCAGGCCTCCGTGCTGATGAAGACGTTCTTGGTCTCGGTGAAAGCGGTGAGGGCGTCAGGTCCGAGCTCGCGGCCGAGCCCGGACTGCTTGTAGCCGCCGAAGGGGGTCCAGTAGCGGACGCTGCTGTGGGAGTTGACGGACAGGTTTCCGGCGGCGACGGCGCGCGAGACGCGCAGCGCCCGGCCGACGTCGCGGGTCCAGAGAGAGCCGGAGAGGCCGTACTCGGTCGCGTTGGCCAGCCGTACGGCCTCCTCCTCGTCCTCGAAGGGCAGGACGACGGCGACGGGGCCGAAGACCTCCTCGGCGGCCACGGGCGCGGTGGGGGCGACGTCCGTGACGAGGGTCGGCGGGTACCAGAAGCCGGGGCCCTCGGGCGCGGCGCCGCGGACGGTGGTGAGGTCGTCGGTGACGTAGGACCGGACGCGGTCCAGCTGGAGCCGCGAGATCAGCGGCCCCATCTGGGTCTTCTCGTCGGCCGGGTCGCCGACGCGCACGCCCTCGATGCCGGGCGCGAGGAGCTCAAGGAAGCGGTCGTACACGGAGCGCTGGACGAGGATGCGGGTGCGGGCGCAGCAGTCCTGGCCGGTGTTGTCGAGGAAGGCCATGGGCGCGGCCGCGGCGGCCGCCTCGATGTCGGCGTCGGCGAAGACGATGTTGGGGCTCTTGCCGCCGAGTTCGAGGGTGACGCGCTTCACCCGGGCGGCGCACTTGGCCATGATCTGCTTGCCGACCCGGGTGGATCCGGTGAAGACGATCTTCGCTACGCCGGGGTGTTCGACGAGGGCGTCGCCCGCTACGTCCCCGCGGCCGGGGAGCACCTGGAAGAGGTGCTCGGGGATCCCGGCTTCGAGGGCGAGTTCGGCCAGGCGCAGCGCGGTGAGCGGGGTGGTCTCGGCGGGTTTGAGGATGACGGCGTTGCCGGCGGCGAGGGCGGGCGCCAGGCCCCAGGCGGCGATCGGCAGGGGGAAGTTCCACGGGGCGATCACGCCGATGACGCCGAGCGGTTCGAGGAAGGTGATGTCGATGCCGCCGGCGACGGGGATCTGGCGGCCGGAGAGCCGTTCGACTCCCCCGGCGGCGAAGTCGAGGAGGTCGCGTACGTTGCCGGCCTCCCAGCGGGCGTTGCCGATGGTGTGGCCGGCCTCGCGTACCTCCAGGCGGGCCAGTTCCTCGACGTGCCCGTCGACGATCGCGGCGAAGCGGCGCAGCAGGCGCGCCCGGTCGGCGGGCGCTGCCGCGGCCCAGCTGCGCTGGGCCCCGGCGGCCCCGGGCACCGCGGCGGCGACAACGTGCCGGGTGG
>NZ_JBHXRU010000031.1:14748-34438 GCF_042716255.1 Streptomyces sp. NPDC058662
CGCCCACCCACCGGCGGGCCCCTTCCGCCCTGGCCGCCGCCCACCTCGGCGGCCCGGCGGCCCCCCCGCGCGGCCGGGGCGGCGGCCGCCCCCGCCCCCGGGGGGGGGGGCCCGGCCGCGGCCCGGGCCACCGCGGCGTCGACATCGTCCCGTGTGGCGGCCGGGACGGTGGCGACGGTCTCCTCGGTGGCCGGATTCAGGACTTCCAGCACATCGGACAACGGGGGTGCCTCACAGACGTTCGAAGGTGTGCGGGTGCGGGGCGATACGGGTGCGGGCGGCTGCGGCGGGGCGGCCGGGGGCCGGGGGCCGGGGGCGAGGTCTACAGCCGTTCGAAGGAGCGGCGCAGCTCCCAGTCGGTGACGGCGGAGTCGTACGCCTCCAGCTCGACGCGGGCCATGTTCCGGTAGTGGGCGACCACCTCGGGGCCGAAGGCGTCCTTGGCGATCGCGCTGTTCTCCCACAGCTCCGCGGCCTCCCGCAGCGTGGCGGGGACGTGGGCGTAGTCACCGGCGTAGGCGTTCCCGGCGCAGACCTCCGGCAGCTCCAGCCGGTGCTCGATGCCGTACAGGCCGGCGGCGACGAGGCCGGCCACGGCCAGGTACGGGTTGACGTCACCGCCCGGGAGGCGGTTCTCGAAGCGCATCGAGCGGCCGTGGCCGACGACGCGCAGCGCGCAGGTCCGGTTGTCCACGCCCCAGGCGACGGCGGTCGGCGCGAAGGATCCCGGCTGGAAACGCTTGTAGGAGTTGATGTTGGGGGCGTAGAGAAGGGAGAAGTCGCGCAGGGCGGCCAGCTGGCCGGCCAGGAAATGCCGCATCACGGGTGACATCCCGCCCGGTCCGTCACCGGCCATGGCATTGCGCCCGTCGGCGTCCCCCAGGGAGAGGTGGATATGGCAGGAGTTGCCCTCGCGCTGGTCGTACTTGGCCATGAAGGTGAGCGACACGCCCTCCTGGGCCGCGATCTCCTTTGCCCCCGTCTTGTAGACGGCGTGCTGGTCGCAGGTGGTCAGCGCCTCGTCGTAGCGGAAGGCGATCTCGTGCTGTCCGAGGTTGCACTCCCCCTTCGCCGACTCCACGACCAGGCCCGCGGCCTGCATCTCGTTGCGGATGCGGCGCAGCAGGGGCTCGACGCGGCCGGTCCCGAGGACGGAGTAGTCGATGTTGTACTGGTTCGCGGGGGTCAGGCCGCGGTAGTTGGCGTTCCAGGCCTCCTCGTAGGTGTCCTGGAAGACCATGAACTCCAGCTCGGTGCCGACCATCGCGGTGTAGCCGTGCTCGGCGAGGCGTTCCAGCTGGCGGCGCAGGATCTGCCGGGGCGCGGCGACCACGGGCGAGCCGTCGGCCCAGGCCAGGTCGGCGAGCACGAAGGCGCTGCCGGGGTTCCAGGGGATGCGGCGCAGGGTGGCGAGGTCGGGGTGCATGGCGAAGTCGCCGTAGCCCCGGTCCCACGAGGACATCTCGAACCCGTCGACGGTGTTCATGTCGGTGTCCACGGCGAGCAGGTAGTTGCAGCCCTCGGTGCCGTGCGCGAGGACCTCGTCCAGGAAGAACTGTGCGGCGAACCGCTTGCCCTGGAGGCGCCCCTGCATGTCGGGGAACGCCAGGACGACGGTGTCGATCTCACCGTCGGCGACGAGGGAGCGGAGCTCCTCGGGCGCCAGCGGCGGCTTGCGGTCTACCACGGGAATCTCTCCTTCGGTGAGCCGAGTGCGCCTAAGGTATTGAATAGAACCATTGCTTGGGAAGGGGAGGAGCCGAGATGACCGATTCGGCGAGTGGGGGCGGCGCCGCCCGGCGGCTGGATCCCGTACTGCGGCAGGTGCGGGCGGGCAGCGGTTTCGAGGAGGCGCTGGAGCAGATCCTCCAGGTGGTCCGGCTGGGTCTGGTACCCGGCGGGGAACGGCTGCCGCCCGAGCGGGAGTTGGCGGAGCGGATGGGGATCAGCCGGGTCACGCTGCGCGAGGTGCTGAAGGTACTGCAGGACCAGGGGCTGGTGGAGGCGCGGCGCGGCCGGTACGGCGGAACGTTTGTGCTGCCCCGCCCCGACACACCGGCGGGCGGCGCGGAGGAGGAGCTGCGGCGGCGCGTCGCGGGCGTCGACATCGAGGACGCCCTCCGCTTCCGCGAGGTGCTGGAGGTGGGCGCGGCCGGGCTCTGCGCGGACCAGGGGCTCACCGAGGAGGGCACCGAGCGGCTGCTCGCCGCCCTGACCGCCACCCACGACGCCCCGCTCGCCGACTACCGGCGCCAGGACACGCTCTTCCACCTCACCCTGTGCGAACTGGCCGGATCCGCCACCCTGACGGCCCAGTACGCGGCCGTCCGGGCCACCGTCAACGACCTGCTCGACTGCATTCCGCTGCTGGTGCGCAACCTGGAGCACTCCCAGCAGCAGCACACCGCGCTCGTCGAGTCGGTCCTGGCCGGGGACGCGGCCGGGGCCCGCGCGGCGATGCGCGAGCACTGCTGCGGCACGGCGGCGCTGCTGCGGGGCTTCCTGGCCTGAGGCGCTCGCCGGCCGGGCGACCGGGGAAGCGGGGCAGCCGGGCAGCCGGCGGGAGGCATTCGTCACCGCTGTTTACCGCAGAGGTCTTGCGCTCTCCACCCCTCTGCGACAAAGGTACGCCCCACAACCATTGCCCCGAGGCAGGAGCGCACGATGGCCGACGACATCGAGGCACGGCGGACCGCCGTGCCCGCACCCACCCCGTCACCCGAGGGCGACTACCTGGAGCGCCGCACCCTGCGCCGCGGCAGCGCCGGCTGGCTGCTGCTGACCGGCCTCGGCGTCGCCTACGTCGTCTCCGGGGACTTCTCCGGCTGGAACGTCGGCCTGGAGAAGGGCGGCTTCGGCGGCCTCGCCATCGCCACCGTCCTGATGGGCGCGATGTACGCCTGCCTGGTCTTCTCCCTCGCCGAGCTGTCCACCGTCCTGCCGACCGCCGGCGGCGGATACGGGTTCGCCCGCCGCGCGCTCGGCCCCTGGGGCGGCTTCCTCACCGGCACCGCCATCCTCATCGAGTACATCCTGGCCCCGGCGGCGATCGTCATCTTCATCGGCGACTACGTCGAGTCCCTCGGCCTCTTCGGACTCACCTCCGGCTGGCCCGTCTACCTCGGCTGCTTCGTGGTCTTCATCGGCGTCCACCTCTGGGGGGTCGGCGAGGCGCTGCGATTCAGCCTCGTCGTGACCGCTGTCGCGGTCGCCGCCCTGCTGATCTTCGCGGTCGGCGCCCTGACCGAGTTCGACGCCGACGGCCTGAACGACATCCCGGTCGACGCGAGCGCCTTCGGCTCGAACTCGTGGCTGCCGCTGGGCGTACTCGGCATCTGGGCCGCTTTCCCCTTCGGGATGTGGTTCTTCCTCGGCGTGGAGGGCGTACCGCTGGCGGCCGAGGAGGCGAAGGACCCGGTCCGCTCCATGCCCAGGGCGCTCGCCATCTCCATGGGCGTCCTCGCCCTGCTGGCCCTGATCACCTTCCTCGCCGCGACCGGCGCGCAGGGCGCGGACGCCGTCAAGTCCGCCGGCAACCCCCTGGTCGTCGCGCTGGAGGGCGACGACGGCCCGACCGCGCTGAGCCGTTTCGTGAACTACGCGGGGCTCGCGGGCCTGGTGGCCTCCTTCTTCTCCCTCATCTACGCGGGCTCGCGCCAGCTGTTCGCCCTCTCGCGGGCCGGCTACCTGCCCCGCTTCCTCTCGCTCACCTCGAAGCGCAAAGCCCCGTACCTGGGCCTCGTCATCCCCGGCGCGATCGGCTTCGCGCTCGCCGCGGCGACCGGCAACGGGGCCCGGATGCTCAACATCGCGGTGTTCGGCGCGACCATCTCCTACGCCCTGATGGCCCTCTCGCACATCGTGCTGCGCCGCCGGGAGCCGGACCTGGAGCGCCCCTACCGCACCCCCGGCGGCATGGCGACCTCCTCGGTGGCCTTCGTGCTCGCCCTGTCGGCCCTGGTCGCCACCTTCCTCGTGGACAAGGACGCGGCCTTCATCGCGCTGGCCGTGTACGCGTTCGCACTGGCGTACTTCGCGTTCTACAGTCGGCACCACCTCGTGGCCTCCGCGCCCGAGGAGGAGTTCGCGGCCCTGGCGGAAGCCGAGGCGGAACTGGCCCGCGACTGAAAGCCTGGCCCCTACCCCCGACCCCATCCTGGAGGCAAGACCGTGTCACGGCCGCTCATCGGCATCACCACCTACGTGGAGGAGTCCACCCGCTACGGCGTATGGGACCTCCCCACGTCCCTCGTGCCCACCGGGTACTACGAGCTCGTCCAGGCGGCGGGCGGCGCGGCCGTGCTGCTCCCGCCGGACGAACCCGGGGCGGCGGCGGAGGTGTTGAGCCGACTGGACGGCCTGGTCGTCGCGGGCGGACCGGACGTGGACCCGGTCCACTACGGCGCCGCCCGCGACTCCCGTACGGGGGAGCCGGCGACGGTCCGCGACCACTGGGAGCTCGCCCTGATCGGGGCCGCGCTGGACGCCGACCTGCCGGTGCTCGGCATCTGCCGGGGCATGCAGGCGCTCAACGTGGCCCTGGGCGGCACCCTGATCCAGCACATCGACGGGCACTACGAGATCCCGGGAGTCACCTCCTGGCACCCGGTCACCCCGGTCCCGGGCACCCGGTACGCGGCCCTGGTCCCGGAGGAGGCGCAGGTCCCGACCTACCACCACCAGGCCGTCGCGCGCCTGGGCCGCGGCCTGATCGCCTCGGCGCACGCCGCCGACGGCACGGTGGAGGCAATCGAACTCCCCGACCCGGCGCGCTGGGTCCTGGGCGTCCAGTGGCACCCGGAGCGCGACAAGGACACCCGCGTCATGGACTCCTTGATCGAAGCCGCCGCCCTCCACACCCCCATCCCAGTCCCCTGACCCCATCCCCCCGGCGGCCCCCCTCAGCCCGGCCAACGCTTGAGCCCCCCTCCAGCCCGCCCGATGCTTGAGCCCCCCCTCCAGTGCGGCCGGCGCTTGAGGCACGGCCCCGGGGCCCCGGCGGAGCCACCCGGCGGAGCCACCCGGCGGAGCCACCCGGCCGGGCCGCGCCTACCCGCCCCCGCGCGTCAGCGACAGCAGATCCCGCGCCGGCCCCGCAGGACGGGCCCCCGCCGACCACACGGCCCGCAGCTCCCGCCCCAGCGCCGCCCCGCCCACCGGCACCTCCACCAGCCGCCGCGCCGCCAACTCGTCCCCCACCGCCAGCTCCGACAGCACGCACGGCCCCGCGCCGCTCAACGCCGCCGCCTTCACCGCCGTCGTCGACGCCAGCTCCAGCAGCGGCGCCGCCAACCCCCCGTACCCCGCCAGCGCCGCGTCCAGCACCTGCCGCGTCCCCGACCCCCGCTCCCTCAGAATGAGCGGCATCGCGGCCAGTTCCGCGGCCCCCACCCCCCGCGAGCGCCGCGCCCACGCGTGCCCCGGCGCCACCGCCACCACCAGCCGGTCCTGCGCGATCACCGCCGAGTCCAGCCCCTCCGGCACCGTCAGCCCCTCCACGAAGCCCAGGTCCGCCTCGTGCGCGAGCACCCGCGCCGCGACCACCGCGGAGTTCCCCGCGTGCAGCGACACCGCCGTGTCCGGCCGCTGCCCGCGCAGCGCGATCAGCCATCCGGGCAGCAGGTACTCCGCGATGGTCATACTGGCGGCCACCCGCAGCCGCGAGTCCCGCCGCCCGCGCAGCGCCTGCGCGCCCGCGTCGAAGGCCTCGGCGGCCTCCACGACCTTCCGAGCCCAGTCCGTGACGAGCGCGCCCTCCGCCGTCAGCGTCGAGCCGCGCGGCGACCGGTCCACCAGGGCCACCCCCAGCCGTGTCTCCATCGCCCGGATCCGGCTGCTGGCCGCGGGCTGGGTGATGCCCAGCCGCCGGGCCGCGCCGCTGAGGCTGCCGACCCGTGCGACCGCGAGCAGCAGTTCCAGCGCGCCCAGGTCCGGCACCCGGTGCGCCAACGGAACCCGCTCCTCATCACCCATAACATCAGTTTATGGCCTTATAGCGAGATGGCCTCTGCCGTCCGGTCCCCGCCGCCGGGACCCTGGACCCATGGCCACCACCCTCGTGCGACCCCGCACCCCCCGCACCACCGGGACCGCCCCCCGGGCCCACCAGGCCCTCCGGCACCTCGGCCCGAACTGGTACGCCTGCGTCATGGGGACGGCGGTCGTCGCCAACGCCGGCGCGACCCTGCCGTACCAGGTCCCCGGCCAGCGGGTGGCCTGCCAGATCGTCTGGGCGCTGTCGGCCGTCGCCCTCGCGGTGCTGCTCGCGGCCCGGGCCGGGCACTGGGTCCACCACCGCGACCAGGCCCGGGCCCATCTCCTCGACCCCGCCGTCGCCCCCTTCTACGGCTGCCTCTCGATGGCCCTGCTGGCCGTGGGCGGCGCCACCCTGATCGTCGGCAAGGACCTGATCGGCACCGGCGCGGCCGTCGCCGCCGACGCCGTGCTCTTCACCGCCGGCACCGCGATCGGCCTGGTCACGGCCGTGGCGGTGCCGTACCTGATGGTGGTCCGCCACACGGTCGAGCCGAGCCAGGCCACCCCCGTCTGGCTGCTCCCCCTGGTCGCCCCGATGGTCTCCGCCGCCCTGGGCCCGCTGCTGATACCCCACCTGCCCCAGGGCCAGCCCCGCGAGGCCATGCTGCTGGCCTGCTACGCGATGTTCGGCGTCAGCCTGTTCGCCACCCTGCTGATGCTGCCCCTGGTGCTCGGCCGGCTGATCGTGAGCGGCCCGCTGCCCCTGGCCCTCACCCCTGCCCTCTTCCTGGTCCTGGGCCCGCTCGGACAGTCCACCACCGCCGTCAACCAGCTCGCGGACATGGCGCCCGGGGCGATCGGCGCCCCCTACGCGGGCGCGCTGGGAGCCCTCGCGGTGGTGTACGGGGTCCCCGTGACGGGCTTCGCGCTGCTGTGGCTGGCCCTGGCCGGGGCGATGCTCGTCCGGGCCGCCCGCGCCGGGATGGGCTTCACCATGACCTGGTGGGCCCTGACCTTCCCGGTGGGCACCTGCGTCACCGGCGCCGCCGGCCTGGCCCGCCACACCGGTCTGACCGCCTTCGCCTGGCTCGCCGCGGCGCTCTTCCTCACCCTGCTGACGGCCTGGCTGCTCGCCGCCGTGCACACGCTGCGCGGCCTGTTCAGCGGCCGCCTCCTGGCCGCCCCGCGCTGACCCCCGTCCCGAAGAACCCGCCCCCGGCGCGCGTCCACCCGTCAGCGGGCCGCCGCCAGCCCCTCCTCCAGCGCCCGCGCCAGCACCGCGGGCGCCTGGGCCAGGGAGGGCCCGTACCAGGTCAGGTGACGCCCGCTGACGAGCGCGGCCGGGAGCCCGGGGAAGGCCTCCGGGCCGTCCCCGGCCGTGAAGCGGTACGGCTCGTCGGGCAGCACCACCAGGTCGCAGCCGGCGTCCGCCAGCTCGCTCGCGGGCACCCTCGGATAACGGTCGGCGTGGCCGGCGTACGCGTTGCGCACGCCGAGGCGGGCCAGCAGGTCCCCGGCGAAGGTGTCCCGGCCGAGCACCATCCACGGCCGCCGCCACACCGGTACGAAGGCGGTCACCGGGCCGAGCGGCCGCGCGCGGGCCCACGCGGCCTCGGCGTCCGCCAGCCACCCGGGCCTCGTCAGCCCCAGTGCCCCCACCAGGACCCGGTCCAGTTCGCGCAGCGCCTGCGGCAGGTCCCGGACCTCGGTGAGCAGCACGTCGACCCCGGCCGCCCGCAGCTCCGCCAGGTCCGGGGCCCGGTTCTCCTCCTCGTTGGCGATCACCAGGTCCGGGCGCAGCGCCGCGATCCGCCGTACGTCGGGGTTCTTCGTCCCCCCGATGCGCTCCGCACCGCCGAGTCGGGCGGGATGCGTGCACCAGTCGGTGACCCCGACCAGCAGCCCGGGCGCGGTCACCGCCACCGCCTCGGTCAGCGAGGGCACCAGCGAGACCACCCTGCGGCGCACCGCGCTCAACGCCCGGGCGACGGCGGCTCGGACGTGGCGTGGATGTGCTCGCCCACGGCCACCACCAGGATGCGGGTGTCCTCGGTGACGGCGCGCCAGCGGTGGCGCACGCCGCCCGACAGGAAGAGCGCGTCCCCGCTCTCCAGCCGGTAGGCCCGCCCCTCCGCCTCCACCTGGCAGGCGCCGGCGACGACGTACATCAGCTCGTCGTTGCGGTGCTGGTACTCGCGGCCCGCGTCCTGGTCACCGGTGAACTCCAATGCGTGCAGCTGGTGGTGGCCGCGTACCAGGGGCCGTACGCCGGGGACGGGGCTGAGTCCGGGTTCGTCGCCGGCGCGTACGAGGTCCACCGTGCGGGCGGTGTCGGAGGCGGCCAGCAGTTCGACGGCCGTGGTCTCCAGCGCGTCCGCGACCCGCTCCAGGGACCGCATGCTGGGCCGGGCCCGCTCGTTCTCTATCTGGCTCAGGAAGGGCACCGACAGGCCGCTTCGCGCCGAGACGGCGGCCAGGGTGAGGTGGAGGGCGCGACGCCGTTTGCGTACGGCCACGCCCACCCGGAGCGGTTCCTTGCCGTCCTTGTCCCTGCCCTTGTCGTCCGACGCGCCGGGCTCGGCGTCCGGGCCGTCCCTGCCGTCCCTGCTGTTCATGTCGGGGCTGCCCTCCCCATGTCCGTCCCACATCGGTGTGCTGTAAGCACCTTACGCAGCAACCGCCCCCGGTTTCGCGCGCACGAGTCCACCGCTCCCCGGCACCGTCACTTCCCTACGGCCGCCCGGTCACGGTCCGTGGCTGCCGGGCGGGGAGGCGTGCGGGTGGTTGCGGCATCATCGTCTGTGTGACGACACGACGCCTGATGCTGCTGGACACCGCCTCCCTCTACTACCGCGCCTACTTCGGCGTGCCGGACTCCGTGAAGGCCCCCGACGGCACCCCGGTCAACGCGGTCCGCGGACTGCTGGACTTCATCGGCCGGCTGGTGCAGGACCACCGGCCCGACGATCTGGTCGCCTGCATGGACGCCGACTGGCGGCCGCACTGGCGGGTCGAGCTGATCCCCTCCTACAAGGCCCACCGGGTCGCACGGGAGAGCGAGTCGGGTCCGGACCTGGAGGAGACCCCGGACACCCTCGCCCCGCAGGTCCCGATCATCGAGGCGGCGCTGGACGCCTTCGGTATCGCCCGCGTCGGGGTCGACGGGTACGAGGCGGACGACGTGATCGGTACGCTCACCACCCGCGCGACCGGCCCGGTGGACATCGTCACGGGCGACCGTGACCTCTACCAGCTGGTGGACGACGCCCGGCAGCGGCGGGTGCTCTACCCGCTCAAGGGCGTCGGCAGCCTCCAGGTCACGGACGAGGCCTGGCTGCGGGAGAAGTACGGGGTGGACGGGCCCGGGTACGCGGACCTGGCCCTGCTGCGCGGGGACCCCAGCGACGGCCTGCCGGGCGTGCCGGGTGTCGGCGAGAAGACGGCCGCGAAGCTCCTGGACGCCTACGGCTCGCTCGCCGGGATCATCGCCGCGATCGACGACCCGAAGTCGAAGCTGACCCTCACCCAGCGCAAGCGCCTGGACGAGTCCCGGCCCTATCTCGCGGTGGCCCCGACCGTGGTCAAGGTGGCCTCCGACGTCCCGCTGCCCCCGTTCGACCCGGCACTTCCGACCCTCCCGGCACAGCCGGAACTGGTCGACGCACTCGCCCATCGGTGGGGTCTCGGCGGAGCGGTATCGCGGCTCAGCAGTGCGCTGCGCTCCTGAGGTGCTAACTTAGGTAATCCTAAGTATCAGGGGACTCCGGGGAGAGACCGTGGCAGAAGGACGCGCCCGCACCGTCGGCACCGCCGTCGTGGTACGCACCGAGCGGCTGACACCGCACATGGTGAGAGTCGTGCTGGGCGGTGACGGATTGGCCGGATTCGGCGCGGGCGAGTTCACCGACCACTACGTGAAGCTCCTCTTCGCCCCGCAGGGCGTCCGCTACCCCGCGCCGTGGGACCTGGAGCGGATCCGCGCCGACTTCCCCCGCAACCTGTGGCCGCGCCAGCGCGCGTACACCGTACGGGCCTGGGACCCGGCGCGGCGGGAGCTGACCCTGGACTTCGTCGTCCACGGGGACGAGGGCACGGCCGGCCCCTGGGCCGCGCGGGTCCAGCCGGGCGAACCCGTCCACTTCCTCGGCCCCGGCGGCGCCTACGCCCCGGACCCGGCGGCGGACTGGCACCTGCTCGCGGGCGACGAGAGCGCCCTGCCGGCGATCGCCGCGACGCTGGAGCGGATGCCCGCGGGGGCGCGGGTGCACGCCTTCATCGAGGTCGAGGGACCGCAGGACGAGCAGAGGATCGCCGCACCGGACGGGATCGCGCCCGTGTGGCTGCACCGCGGCGGCCGCCCGCTCGGCGAGGCCCTGGTCGAGGCGGTCACCTCGCTGCGGTTCCCCGGCGGCGACGTCCACGCCTTCGTCCACGGCGAGGCCGGCTTCGTCAAGGAGCTCCGCCGCCACCTGCGCATGGAGCGCGGCGTCCCGCGCGAACGCCTGTCGATCTCGGGCTACTGGCGCCTGGGCGAGACGGACGAGGGCTGGCGCGCGATCAAGCGGGACTGGAACGCCGCGGTGGAGGCCGAGCAGGAACTCCGCCACAACGCCGCCGCCTGACCTCCCCGCACCCCGCGTGGGGGGGGAGCCGTCGGCCCTCCCGTCACCGCCCGCCGCCGACCGCCGACCGCCCGGGCAGTTCACCGAGCGGTGACGGCATAGCCTGTCCCCCGATGAGACGCAGAGCCCAGCCGCCCCCCTCGCCCCTCCCCCAGCGCGCCGGAATCGACCCCGTCCACCTGCGCCTGCCGCCCGACCCGGACGGGACCTGGCCCGACCTGGGCAGCTACCTCGCCGCGCACTACGCGGGCGGCCCGGGCGCGGAGGCCGTCGCCCGCCTGCTGCACGCCGGCCGGGTGCTGGGCCCCGGCGGCCTCGTGCTGAGCGCCCGGGACCCGTACGAGCCGGGCGCCCACCTGTGGTTCCACCGGGACCTGCCCGCGGAGGCGCCGGTGCCGTTCCCCGTCCGGGTCGTGCACCGCGACGCGCACCTCCTCGTCGTGGACAAGCCGCACTTCCTGGCGACCACGCCGCGCGGCAGCCACGTCACCCAGACCGCTCTGGCCCGGTTGCGCGCGGAGCTGGACCTGCCCGCCCTCAGCCCCGCGCACCGGTTGGACCGGCTGACGGCCGGCCTCGTCATGTTCAGCGTCCGCCCGCCGGACCGGGGCGCGTACCAGCTCCTCTTCCAGCAGCGCCGCGTACGCAAGGAGTACGAGGCGGTCGCGGCGTACGACCCGGCGCTCGACTTCCCGCGCACGGTCCGCAGCCGGATCGAGAAGACCCGGGGCGTCATCGCGGCGGTCGAGGTCCCCGGCGCCGCGCCCAACGCCGAGAGCCTCGTCGAGCTCGTCGCCGCGCGGGGCGGTCTGGGCCGCTACCGGCTGACCCCGCACACCGGCCGCACCCACCAGCTGCGGGTGCACATGAACTCGCTCGGGCTGCCCATCCTCGGCGACCCGGTCTATCCGCGGGTCACCGATCCGGCCCCCGACGACTACCGGCGGCCGCTCCAGCTCCTGGCCCGCGTACTGGAGTTCACCGATCCCCTCACCGGCACAGCGCACCGGTTCGAGAGCCGCAGGACCCTCACCGCCTGGGACGAGTGGGCCGCTTGGGAAGCGGGGGTCCAGGACGTGGCCGGCGGACACGATCCGAAAGAGACCACCTAGCGGGGGGAGACGACCCCGGCGATCCGCAGCGCGGCGTCCGCGGTGGCCTCCGCGAAGGTCTCCACCGGCCGCGCCGGATCCGCGCGGTGGATCAGCATGACGCCCTCGATGAGCCCGAAGACCAGGTCGCCCCGCAGAGCCAGCCCGGCCTTGTCCCCGGCCAGTTCCCTGCCCACGTGCGTCCCGCCGAGCAACGCGCGGTAGGCGTCCTTCAGTTCGTCCCGCATCCGACGGAACGGCGCGAACCGCGAGCCGCCCACCTCGGGCAGCAGGTACAGCGCGCCCAGGTTGCACGGGCCGCCGCACAGCAGCAGCACATCGGAGCGGCACAGCTCCCACAGCCGCCGCGCGGCGCACCGGCCCGAGTCGGCCAGCAGGGTGCGGGCCAGCGCCAGCGAGGGCGCGACCGTGGACTCCAGCAGTTCGGCGAGGAGGTCCTCCTTGCCCGCGACGTAGTGGTACATCGTGGCCTGACGCATACCGGCCCGTTCGGCGACCGCCCGTGTCGTCGTCGCCCCGTATCCCCGGACGGTGAACAGCTCGGCCGCCGCGGCGAGGAGCTCCTCGCGCGGCGGCCGGCCGCTGTCCGGTCGCAGCCGGTCGGCGCGTGGCCGACCGACCCGTCTCGGCCCTTCCTCTGCTGCCCCACTCATGCGCCGATCGTCCCACACGGCACGCCGATCCGATCATGGCAAGAGATCAGATCAGGCCAGTCCCCCTCTTAGAGGAAGCCCCAAATCCGCCTAGCCGACGGAGCTGTAGGCCACTACGCCCCGAAGTAGCGCGTCGACCGCCTTGCGGGCATTGCGCGCCACCGTGCTGCCGCTGTCCCCGCCGGCCGAGGGGGCCGCGGCCGCGACCTGGCCCAGCACATCGATGACCTGCTTGCACCAGCGCACGAAGTCCCCGGCCGGCATCTCGGCCTCGCGCAGCACCTCGTCCAGGCTCTTGTCGGAGGCCCACTGGTACGCCGCCCACGCGAAGCCGAGGTCCGGCTCGCGCTGGCCCACGCCCTCGGTCTGGTTGATGCGGTGCTCCTCCTCCAGGGCGTCGAGCCGGCCCCAGATCCGGACCATCTCGCCGAGCGCGGCCTTCGCCGCCCCGCCCGGGACCTTCGGCGCGACCGCGTCGTCGGACTGCCGCGCCTCGAACACCAGCGCCGAGACGCAGGCGGCGAGTTCGGCGGGGCTCAGGCCCTCCCAGACGCCGGCCCGCAGGCATTCGGACGCCAGCAGGTCGAGCTCTCCGTACAGGCGGGCGAGCCGCTTGCCGTGCACGGTCACCTCGTCCTCGCGCAGGTAGTCCAGTTCGGTGAGGAGGGCGTGGATCCGGTCGAAGGTGCGGGCGATGGTGTTCGTCCGGCCCTCGATCCGCCGCTCCAGCTGCTGGGTGTCCCGCTTGAGCCGGTGGTAGCGCTCCGCCCAACGGGCGTGGTCCTCGCGCTCGTCGCAGCCGTGGCACGGGTGCGCCCGCAGCTCCGTCCGCAGCCGGGCGATCTCGCGGTCGTCGGCGGCCGCGGCCCGGCCGCGCCCGCGCTTCTCCACCGTCAGGTGACCGGCCTTGGTCCGCATCTGCGAGGCCAGGTCCCGACGGGACTGCGGGGAGCGCGCGTTGAAGGTCTTCGGGATCCGCATCCGGTCGAGCGCCTCGACCGGCACCGGGAAGTCGATCGCGGCGAGCCGCTTGACCTGCCGCTCCGCGGTGAGCACCAGCGGGCGCGGACCCTCGGCGTACTCGTGCCCCCGGTGCCCGTGGACCCGCCCGGCCGGCACGCCCGGGTCCAGGACCAGCGCGAGCCCGGCGAACTTGCCCGTCGGCACGTGGATGATGTCGCCGGGCTTGAGCTTCTCCAGCGAGGCGGCGGCCTGCACCCGCCGCTGGGCGGCGCCCTGCTTGGCGAGGTCCGTCTCGCGGTCCTTGAGGTCGCGGCGCAGTTGCGCGTACTCCTCGAAGTCCCCGAGGTGGCAGGTCATGCCCTCCTGGTAGCCCTCCAGGCCTTCCTCGTTGCGCTGGACCTGCCGGGAGATCCCGACGACCGAGCGGTCGGCCTGGAACTGCGCGAAGGAGGTCTCCAGCAGCTCGCGCGAGCGGTGCCGGCCGAACTGGCTGACCAGGTTCACGGCCATGTTGTAGGACGGCTTGAAGCTGGAGCGCAGCGGGTACGTACGGGTACCCGCGAGCCCGGCCAGCGACACCGGGTCCATGCCGCGCTGCCACAGCACCACCGCGTGGCCCTCGACATCGATGCCGCGCCGCCCGGCCCGGCCGGTGAGCTGGGTGTACTCGCCGGGGGTGATGTCGGCGTGCTGCTCGCCGTTCCACTTGACCAGCTTCTCCAGGATCACCGTGCGCGCGGGCATGTTGATGCCCAGCGCCAGGGTCTCGGTGGCGAAGACGGCCTTGACGAGGCCGCGGACGAAGAGCTCCTCCACCACCTCCTTGAAGGTGGGCAGCATGCCCGCGTGGTGCGCGGCGATGCCCCGCTCCAGGCCTTCGAGCCACTCGTAGTACCCCAGGACGTGCAGGTCCTCGGTGGGGATCGAGGAGGTCCGCGCCTCGACGATCCCGCGCACCGTCGCCCGGGCGGCCTCGTCGTTGAGCCGGAGGCCCGCGAACAGGCACTGCTGGACGGCGGCCTCACAACCGGCCCGGCTGAAGATGAAGTTGATGGCGGGCAGCAGCCCGTCGCCGTCGAGGCGGGCGATGACCTCCGGCCGGCTCGGCGTCCAGATCCGGCCCCGGGAGCGCCGTTCGCGCTCGCGGTCGGCCTCGCGGACCATCTTGCCGCGCCGCCGGTCCTTGGGACTGTAGGTGCGGCTGTTCTCCTCGCGCGCCATGCGCAGCAGGTCCGGATTGACCTCCCGGCGGGCGGAGCCGCGGCCTCCGTGGTCGGACTCCTCCTCGAAGAGGTCGTAGATCCGGCGGCCGGCCATCACGTGCTGCCACAGCGGTACGGGCCGCTCCTCGGAGACGATCACCTCGGTGTCGCCGCGCACGGTGTCCAGCCAGTCGCCGAACTCCTCCGCGTTGGACACGGTGGCCGACAGCGACACCAGGGTCACCGACTCGGGGAGGTGGATGATCACTTCCTCCCAGACGGCTCCGCGGAACCGGTCGGAGAGGTAGTGCACCTCGTCCATCACGACGTACCCGAGGCCGGTCAGCGCCTGGGAGCCCGCGTACAGCATGTTGCGCAGGACCTCGGTGGTCATCACGACCACGGGAGCGTCGGCGTTGACGCTGTTGTCGCCGGTCAGCAGGCCCACCTTGGCGGCGCCGTAGCGCTTGACGAGGTCGGCGTACTTCTGGTTCGACAGGGCCTTGATCGGCGTCGTGTAGAAGCACTTGCGGCCCTGCTCCAGGGCCAGGTGGACCGCGAACTCGCCGACGATGGTCTTGCCCGAGCCGGTCGGGGCGGCCACCAGGACGCCCTTGCCGGCCTCCAGTGCCCTGCAGGCCTCGATCTGGTACGGGTCCAGCTCGAAGTCGTACATCTCGCGGAAGGGGTGCAGCGCGGTGGCCTCTTCGGCGGCGCGGATCCGGGCGGCGGCGTAGCGCTCGGCGGGGGAGAGTTCTTCGGTCATCTTGGGATCGAGCCTACCCGCCCCCTCCGACAACAGTCCCGATCATTTAATGGGAGGGGGCGGGAGTGCCGCGCGGGCAGGCGGAGGGCCTCCCGGGGCGGGGCCGCGGGGACGGACCCGTCAGGTCGCGTCGTCGTACCCGTTGATCCGCTGGCGTCCGCCGTCGGCCTGGCCGGGCAGCGCCGGGGGCGGCCCGACCGGTTCCATCGCGCCGATGGGAGCCGGGGTGAGGTCCAGGTCGGAGGCCTCGTCGTCGTCCAGGCCCGCGTCCGGGTCGTTGCGCCTGCGCCGGCGGTCGTTGATCATGCAGATGCCGAGGGCGACGAAGTAGAGCGCCACGATGGGGCCCGCGAGCGCCAGCATGGTGAGCGGGTCGCCGGTGGGCGTCGCGAAGGCCGCGAAGACCGTGATGCCGAGGACCATGGCGCGCCACCAGCCCGCCAGCCGCTTCGCGGTGAGCACCCCGGTGAAGTTCAGCAGGATCAGCAGCAGCGGAAGCTCGAAGGCCAGGCCGAAGACGATCACCATGCGGGTGACCAGGTCGAGGTAGTCGTCGACCGGCAGCAGGTTGCGCGCGTGGTCGGGGGTGAACTCCAGCAGGATCGTCGCGGTCTGCGGAAGGATCTTGTACGCGAGCACGGCGCCGGTGGCGAACAGCGGAGCGCCGACCGCGACGAAGCTGCGCGCGTACTTCTTCTCGTGGTGGTGCAGCCCGGGCGCGGCGAAGGCCCACAGCTGGTACAGCCACACCGGCGCGGAGAGCACCACCCCGGCCGTCAACGAGACCTTCAGGGCGATCGAGAACGCCGAGATGAGGCCGTTCACCGTCATGTCGGCGCAGGGGCGGCCGTTGCGCTGGGTCACCACGCCGTTGGTGCAGCCGACGGAGTCGAGCATCGGCTTCAGCAGGAAGTTGATGATGTCCCGGTAGAAGAAGGCGGCCACGAAAGTGATCACCAGGATCGCCAGCACCGACCTCAGCAGGCGGTTTCTCAGCTCACGCAGGTGCTCGACAAGAGGCATCCGCCCTTCGGCGTCCTTGTCCGCTTTCCCCTGCTTGCGGGCAGACTTGAACAACCCACGTCCCTTGTCTCGTTGCAGATGACTGGCGCGTACGGCGGGTGTCAGCCCTGGGCGGTGCGGTTCGGCTCGGTCACGGGCCGGGAGCTGGTCACGTCGCCGGGCGCGGCCTTGATGGTGCGCGGGGCGACCGGCTGCACCGGGTCGGCGACCGTCGCGGCGGCGGCAGCCGCGGCGGCGTCCTCGGACTCCCCGTCCTTCTTCATCGCCTTGGCCTCGCTCTTGAGGATACGGGCCGACTTGCCGAGGGAGCGGGCCATCTCGGGGAGCTTCTTGGCGCCGAACAGCAGCACGATGACAGCGATGATCAGAAGAATCTCAAGGGGCTTCATATTGCCGATCATGTGTGTCTTCCTTCTCACCGAAACGGCTGGTTGTGGTGGCTTCCGGGCGGACCGGACGGAATCCGGTGACCGCTCAGGCAAGGATCGTAACCCCCGGGGGTTAACGCGCGGCAATCCCCCGGCGTCTCCCCGCTTGCGCGGGGCAGGGCGGCCGGGGCTCCCTTCGCACGGGTTCGTCCCGGTTTCCGGAGCGCCTGTCCTACGGGTGGACGGTCCGGCCCGCGCGGGCCAGGTCCGCGGCCGCCCGCTCCAGGTCCCCGGAGGCGTCGGAGATCCGGCGGCTCGCCCGGGCGACCTGGTCGGTGAGTCTGCGCACTTCCACGTAGACCCGCACGGCCAGGACGCCGAGGACGGCGACCCCCAGGAAACCCAGGGCGATTGCGATCATGGGCCACAGCATGGGACGAGCGTAGGCCACCGGCGGGGTCAGACGCTGCGCAGGGTGCGCACGCCGCCCCCGGTCAGCAGTTCCACGATCCGCTCACCGGCCGGTTTGCGGACGGCCGCACCGCACTCCGGGCAGGTGAAGGAGTAGAACGTGCTCCGCCGGCTGCCGCCGATGGCCAGGCGCAGGGCGCCCGCGTCCAGCTCGAAACGGGCCCGGCAGTCGGGACAGGCCGCCTTGAACGCGACGGACCCGGACGTAGGCGACATCGACCGACGCTCCCCTCAGACCTGTTCCCCGTATCCCGCCAAGGCTTCCCTCGCGGCGCTGCGCGCACTCTCCGCGAGCGCGGCCGGAGCGACGATCCGCCCCTCGCGGCCCAGCCGCAGCGCCAGCCGCCGCAGGGACGCCGGATCGGGGCTGCGCAGGGTGATCCGCAGTCCTCCCCCGGGCAGCTCCTCGGCACTGTCGTGCGGGTAGTACTCGGCGACCCAGCGCCCGCCCGGCCCCACCTCGACCACCACCTCCGGGTCCTCGGCGGCGGGCTGCACCAGGCCCTCGGACAGGTCGCGCGGCTCGATGGCCGGCGGTTCCGCCCGCTCGTCCAGCAGACGGATCTCGGCCACCCGGTCGAGGCGGAAGGTGCGCCGCGCCTCCGAGAGGTGGCACCACCCCTCCATGTACGTGTGCCCCACCGCGAAGAGGCGGATCGGGTCCACCGTGCGTTCGGTGAGCTCGTCGCGCGCGGGCGAGTAGTAGCGCAGCCACAGCCGCCGGCGCTCCGCGATGGCCCGGTCCACGTCCGCGAAGACCCCGCCCTCGGACTCGAAGGTCACCGACAGGCGGGCGCTGGCCCCGGCGGCCTCGCCGGCGGCCGCCTCCAGCTTGGCGGTGGCGCGCAGCAGCGCGTCCCGGTCGCTCTCACGCAGTCCGGGCAGTGTGGCCACCGCGCGCGCGGCGACCAGCAGCGCGGTCGCCTCGTCGGCGGCCAGCCGCAGCGGCTCGGCCGTCGACTCCCCCGAGGCGTCGGGATTGCGCCACCAGATGCGCTCCCCGTCGGTGTCGATGTCGAGCAGGTCGCCGCCGCGGAAACTCGTGCCGCACATGGGCAGCACGTCGAGGTCCGAGATCAGCTCGTCCTCGGTGATGCCGAAGGCGCGCGCGACGTCGGCGACGTGCGCCCCGGGGCGCTCGCGCAGGTAGGTCACCAGGGACAGCATCCGGCGGGTCTGGTCGATGGCGTTGGCAGCCATGCTGGTACGTCTCCCCCTCAGGGCGTGCTCTGCGAATGGTGCGGCGGCGATCGTGCTGGCGGGGCCCGCGCCGCGAGGTGCGGCGCCGGGCGGCCGCTCCGGCCCGGACCGCCCTGTCCTGCGGCCGCTGCGCCGTCCGGCGGCTCCCCCTGTCCGGGTCCGGCGGACCCCGGTCGGGCCCCCGGTCAGGCCCCGGCCACGGCGCGCAGCCGGTCCAGCACGTCCGCCCTCAGGTCGGCGGGGCCCAGGACCACCACGTCGGGCCCGAACTCCACCAGCCAGGCGTCCAGCCCGTGCCCGTACGGGATCTCCAGCTCGTCCCAGCCGTCCACCCCGCCCTCCCGCACCGCCGTCGCCTTCGCCCGCAGCGGATAGCCCGCCCCGGGGCGCAGCCGAATTTGCGCCGAACGGTCCGCGCTCTCCCCGGCCCAGCTCGCCACGGTCTCCCGCACGGTCACCACGTCGGGCACCTCGGCCGTGTACGCGGCGGCCCGCGAGCGGACCTTGCCGGTGATCCGGGACAGCCGGAACACCCGCTCCGCCCCCCGGTCGCGGTCGAAGCCGGCCAGGTACCAGTGGCCGCGCCAGCACTCCAGCGCCCAGGGCTCCACCTGGCGGGTCTCGGGCCGGGCGGCGGTGGACTTGCGGTAGTCGAAGACCACCGGCCTGCGGTCCCGGCAGGCCAGCATCAGCGGCTCGAAGGCCGCCTCGTGGACCGGGATGCGCGGCTCGATGGCGCTGTGCCGGCCCTCGTCCGGGTCGCCGGCCTCCGGCATCCCGCCGGCGCGCAGCTTCTGCAGGGCCCCGTTGGCGGCGCCCGCGAGGCGGGCCTGCTGCCAGACCTTGGCCGCCAGTCCGAGCGCGGCGGCCTCCTCGGCGTCCAGGGAGACGGGCGGCAGCCGGTTGCTGTCCCGGCGGGCGAGGTAGCCGATCTCGCCCTCCAGGTTCTCCACCGTCTCGATGACCAGGCCCAGTTCGCGCAGGTCGTCCTTGTCGCGCTCGAACATGCGGTTGAAGGACTCGTCGTTGCCGGCTTCCAGATAGGCCTCGATGGAACCCCGCAACTCCCGCTTGCTGAGCGGCCGGCGGGTCCCCAGCAGACACAGCGCCAGATTCATCAGCCGCTCGGCCTTGGCAATCGCCATCGACGCCCCTCCGCCCTTCTCCGCGTACACACCCCGTGACCGATGACCGTACCGCCCCGGCGCGCCCGGGCAAAAGCGAGGGGCGCCCCCCGCGCCGGGCGGGCCCCCCCCCCCCAGGACGTTAAAAAAAAAAAACAAACCCCACACCCAAAAGAAAAAGAAGTATAAGGGAGTGATATTGAATTTGGT
>NZ_JBHXRU010000031.1:34448-66392 GCF_042716255.1 Streptomyces sp. NPDC058662
GGGCTTTGCAATTCCCCTTCGCGCCCCCACCGCCCTCCCCCGGGACCCCCCCCGTTGACCGTTCCCCTTCCCCCCCGGGCCGGCCGGGTAAACCGCGGGGGCCCCCCGCCGGCGGGGGGGGGCCCCTCCACTGATCACGAAGTGCGGATCAGCCGACCTTCACCAGGTCGCAGACGAAGATCAGCGTCTCGCCCGGGGCGATCGCGCCGCCCGCGCCGCGGTCGCCGTAGGCGAGGGCCGCGGGGATGACCAGCTTGCGGCGGCCGCCGACCTTCATGCCCTGGACGCCCTGGTCCCATCCGGAGATGACCTGGCCGACACCGAGCTTGAACTGGAGCGCGGAGCCGCGGTTCCAGGAGGCGTCGAACTCCTCGCCGGTGGAGAAGGCCACGCCCACGTAGTGGACGGAGACCATGTCGCCGGCCTTCGCCTCGGCGCCGTCGCCCAGCCAGATGTCCTCCTTGACGAGCTCCTTGGGGGCCTCGCCCTCGGGGAAGTCGATCTCGGGCTTTTCGAGCTTGTCGCTCACGGAACTGCTCCTCATACGTACGAACCGGTCAACCGGAACAGTCTTACATCACCGCGAGGATGTCGAGGCTGAAGACCAGGGTCGACTTGGCCGGGATGGTGCCCTGCTCCTTGTCGCCGAACGCCATGTCCGGCGGGATGACCAGCAGGATCCGGCTGCCGACCTTCTTGCCGACCAGGCCTTCCTTGAGGCCCTTGACCGAGAGCTGCTCCATCGGCCACGTCACGGTCTGGTCCGTGGCGTACGTGCTCTCGAAGGTCTTGTCGTCCTTCCAGGTCTTGCCGTTGAACTTGACGACGACGTTGTCGGTGTCCTTCACGACCGCGCCGTCACCCTCCAGGACGTAGCTCGACACCAGCTTCGCCGGCTCGGCGGTGTCCTTCGGGACGGTCACGGCGACTTCCTTGCCGTCCGTGTTCGTGCCGACCTTGGGCAGGTCCTTGTTGTCCTGGGCGACCTCCTTGCCCGTGGCCGAGGCCGGGACGGAGGCGCCCTTGACGATGTCGACGACGAAGACCAGCGTGGCGTTCGGCTTGATCTTCTCGCCCGAGCCCTGGGCTCCGTAGCCGAGCTCCGGCGGGATCACCAGCTCGACGCGGCTGCCGACCTTCTGGCCCTCCAGCCCCTGGTCCCAGCCCTTGATGACGGCGCCCGCGCCGATGGTCACGTCGAACGGCGCGCCCTTGCCGAAGCTCGCGTCGAAGGGCTCCTTGCCGTCCCACACCTGGCCGAGGTAGTTGACCTGGGCGATGTCGCCCTTCTTCAGTGCCTGGCCGGTGCCCTCGCTGATCTTCACCACCTTCAGCTCCTTGGGCGGCGTGCCCTGCCCCTGCGCGAGGGTGGGGGTCTCCCCGAACTTGGCGCCCTTGGTGATCGCGGGGGCCCCGTTCTTCATCTGGGCGGAGTCGGAGCCGCTGTCGTCGCCGCAAGCCGCTGTCGACAGCAGCAGGAGGGGTACGACAATCAGGCCGGCAAGTCGGCGCACGTGTTCCTCAGATCTCAGACGGCATGGTCGGTCGCCGCCACTCTAAGCCGTGGACGGGGCCCCGTACGAGAGAGGTACGGGGCCCCGGCACGCGCCGAGCCCATTCGGTGAGATCCGCCACCGCCGGCCTACATACCGGCGATCAGCTTCTCCACCCGGTCGTCCACCGACCGGAACGGGTCTTTGCACAGCACCGTCCGCTGCGCCTGGTCGTTCAGCTTGAGATGCACCCAGTCGACGGTGAAGTCGCGCCGCTGCTCCTGCGCCCGGCGGATGAAATCGCCGCGCAGCCGCGCCCTCGTCGTCTGCGGGGGCACCGACTTGCCCTCGAAGATCTTGAGGTCGTTGCAGATCCGCGCCGCCTGCCCCTTTCGCTCCAGCAGGTAGTACAGCCCGCGCCGGCGGTGGATGTCGTGGTAGGCCAGGTCTATCTGGGCGACCCGCGGATTCGACATCGTCATATTGTGCTTGGCCCGGTACCGCTCGATCAGCTGGTACTTCATGACCCAGTCGATCTCGGTCCCGATCCGGTCCAGGTCCTCCGCCTCGATCGCGTCCAGCGTGCGGCCCCACAGCTCCAGCACCTGGTCCACCACACCGGTGCGGATGCCCCGGCGCTCGGCGAAGTCCACGGCCTTGTCGTAGTACTCCCGCTGGATCTCCAGGGCGGAGGCCTCGCGGCCGCTCGCCAGGCGCACCTTGCGCTGCCCGGTGATGTCGTGGCTGACCTCGCGGATGGCCCGGATCGGGTTCTCCAGGGTCAGGTCCCGCATCACCGTGCCCGCCTCGATCATGCGCAGCACCAGGTCGGTGGCCCCGACCTTGAGCAGCATGGTCGTCTCGGACATGTTCGAGTCGCCCACGATGACGTGCAGCCTGCGGTAGCGCTCGGCGTCCGCGTGCGGCTCGTCCCTGGTGTTGATGATCGGCCGGGAGCGGGTCGTGGCCGAGCTGACGCCCTCCCAGATGTGCTCGGCCCGCTGGCTCACGCAGTACACCGCGCCCCGGGGGGTCTGGAGTACCTTGCCCGCGCCGCAGATCAGCTGGCGCGTGACGAGGAACGGGATGAGGATGTCCGCGAGGCGGGAGAATTCCCCGTGCCGGGCCACCAGGTAGTTCTCGTGGCAGCCGTACGAGTTGCCCGCCGAGTCGGTGTTGTTCTTGAAGAGGTAGACGTCGCCCGCGATTCCCTCCTCGTGCAGGCGGCGTTCGGCGTCGACGAGCAGTCCTTCGAGAATGCGCTCGCCTGCTTTGTCGTGGGTGACCAGTTCGGTCAGGTTGTCGCATTCGGGAGTTGCATATTCCGGATGCGAACCCACGTCGAGGTAGAGGCGGGCGCCGTTCCGCAGGAAGACATTGCTGCTGCGGCCCCATGACACAACACGGCGGAAGAGGTAGCGCGCCACTTCGTCAGGAGACAGTCGGCGCTGTCCCCTGAACGTGCACGTGACGCCGTACTCGTTCTCCAGCCCGAAAATGCGGCGGTCCATGACTGAACATTACGCCTCCCGCCCTCTTCTGAAACCGGGTTGGCGGCCGCCGTTCCGATCAGTTCTTCACGAGAGGGTCCGGCGAGAGCTCCCCGGACCCCGCCACCGCACGGCCGCGGCCCGAAACCGCGAGCGCCCGCTGAGTACCCATCAGGACCAGCAGGGCCGCCGCGCCGGCGACGCACGCCACCCCGAAGCCCGCGGCCGTCCCGCCCCGTTCCACGGCCGGCCCCGCGGCCCCCGTACCCATCGCGGCGCCCACTCCGAAGAAGGTCACCAGCCAGGAGAACGCCTCCGTCACCGTGCCCGCCGGGGCGTGCCGGTCCACCACGATGAACGCGCAGGCCATGGCCGGGGCCAGGAACACGCCGGCCAGCGCCGCCAACGCCGTCATCGCGAGCGGGTCCGGGACCAGCACCAGGGGGAGGTAGCAGACCGCGAGCAGCGCCACCAGCAGCCGCAGCCGCCGCTCCGGCGCCCCCGGCCAGGGCCGGGACCCGTAGAACACCCCGCCGACCAGCGCCCCCAGGCCCAGAGCCGCCATCAGCCAGCCGTACACCGCCTGGTCCCCGTGGTCGTCGGCGTAGGACAGGCCCGCCACGGTGATGGAGCCGAGCGCCGTGCCCACGAAGAAGAAGGCGCCCAGCAGTGCCAGCAGCCCCCGCGAGCGCAGCGCGCCCAGCCAGTGGGCCTCGCGCGGCTCCGAGCGCCACGTCCGCGAGGGCTTGCTGACCACCACGGAGAGGGCGCCCAGCACGCCGATGGCGTTGATCACCAGGAGCGCGGCCGCCGGGTCCCACAGCGCCACGAACAGCGTGACGAGCAGCGGTCCGACCGTGAACATGACCTCCTGCGCCACCGCGTCCATCGCGTAGGCGGCGTGCACCCGTTCCTGGCGGCCGCCCAGCACGCCCGGCCACAGTGCCCGCAGCCCGCCCTCCAGCGGGGGCGTGAACAGCCCGGCGACCACCACGGCCCCGTACGCCGCCCACGCCGTCCCGGTACCCGCCAGCGCCAGCCACGCCATGCCGAGCGCCGACACCACGGCGGCCGGCAGCTGCACCCGCGGCTGCCCGTACAGGTCCACGGCCCGCCCGAGCAGCGGCTGGCCCACCGCGTTCGCCACGCCGTAGGCGGCCGCCAGCGCTCCCGCGAGGCTGAAGCTGCCCCCCTCGGCGCGCGTGAACAGCACGATCGCGATCGAGGCGGTGCCGTTGGGCAGCCGCCCCACCAGGGTGCCCACCAGCAGCCTCGCGGCGTGCCGGGTCCTGAGCAGCTCCGCGTAACCCGCGGCCATGTCCGCCCCTCTCCGCCCGGATCCCGCCGGGGTAATACGTATAACGTCTTGCGTCATACGTACCATGGCAGCACTCGGGGAGTCCAGCGGCGACCGCCCCCCGAGCCGCCCCGCCTGCACCGCACAGCCGGTGACCACGCATGTCAGGAGCCTTCTGTGACGAGACCCACCAGCCGGGACGTGGCCGGCGCCGCCGGGGTCTCCCAGGCCACCGTCTCCCTCGTCCTCGGCGACAAATGGCAGGGCCGCGTCTCCGAGCGCACCGCCGGCCTCGTCCGCGACGCCGCCGCACGACTGGGCTACCGCCCGAACCTCGCCGCCCGCAACCTCCGCCTGGGCTCCACGCGCACCGCGCTCCTCGTCGTCCCCGCCCTCACCAACGAGTTCTTCGCCCGCGTCTACACCGGCGCCGCCCGCGTCGCGGCCGAACACGGGTTCGGCGTCGTCCTCTACCCCTCCCCCGAGGGCACCGGCCCCGCCCGCGACCCCTTCGCCTCCGCCCGCGCCGCCCTCGACGGAGTCATCGCCTCCTCCATGGCCGCCGGCGCCCTCGACGCCCTGGGCCGCGACGGACTCCCCCTCGTCATGCTCGACAGCGACCCCTCCGCCGGCGCCGCCGCCGCACACGTCAACCTCGCCATGGCCGACGGCATGCGCCAGATCACCGAGCACCTCCTGGGCCACGGCCACCGCCGCTTCCTGCACCTCGCCTCCGCCGTCGACTCCTGGACCTTCGACGTCCGCGCCGACGCCCTGAACGCCCTCCTGCGGCCCCACGCCACCCTGCGCACCGTCCGGTCCCCCCTGACCGCCGACGGGGCCCGCACGGCCGCCCTGGCGGCCCTCTCCGCCCCCGGGGACCGGCCCACCGCCCTCGTCTGCGACGACGACATCCTCGCCGCCGGGGCCTGCAAGGCCGCCCGCCGCCTGGGCCTGCGCGTCCCCGAGGACCTCTCCGTCACCGGCTTCGACGACCTCGCCCTCGCCACCGCCGTCGACCCCGAGCTCACGACCGTACGGCTGCCCGCCGAGCAGGTCGGCGAGCAGGGCATGACCGCCCTCCTCACCGTCCTCGACGGCGGCGCCTGGACCGCGCCCGACATCCCCGTGCGCCTCGTCGTCCGCGACTCCACAGGACCCGCCCCGGTTCGCTGAGCGCACCCCGCGCACGACGGAGCCCCGGCCGCGCCCTCAGGGCTCGACCGGGGCTCCGCACGCGAGCACCGCTACTCCGCGTCGTCCTCCGGAGCCTCGTCGTTCGACACGGCGTCCGCCTGCTCGGCCGCCGTCACCTCCGCCTCCAGCAGCCGCGCCAGCTGCCGGCCCCGGATCCGCTTGAACTTCCGCTGCTGCGGCCGCGTGCGGTCCAGCACGGCGACCTCCAGCCGCTCCGCCGGAATGGCCTTGTCCGCGCCGTTCGCCTGGCTGGACAGCGCCTGCACCGCCAGCTTCAACGCCTCGGACAGGTTCATCCCGTCCCGGTGGCGCTGGTCCAGGAAGGTGCTGATCTGCTCGGCGTTGCCGCCGACCGCCACCGAGCCGTGCTCGTCCACGATCGACCCGTCGTGCGGCAGCCGGTAGATCTGGTCACCCGCCGCGGTCGGGCCGACCTCGGCCACCACCAGCTCCACCTCGTACGGCTTCTCACCGGCCGAGGAGAAGATGGTGCCCAACGTCTGCGCGTACACGTTGGCCAGCCCGCGGGCCGTCACGTCGTCGCGGTCGTAGGTGTACCCGCGCAGATCCGCGTAGCGCACACCGCCGATCCGCAGGTTCTCGTACTCGTTGTACTTGCCGGCGGCCGCGAAGCCGATCCGGTCGTAGATCTCGCTGAACTTGTGGAGCGCGCGCGACGGGTTCTCACCGACGAACACGATGCCGTCGGCATACTGCAGCACGACCAGGCTGCGACCGCGCGCGATGCCCTTGCGGGCGTATTCCGCCCGGTCGGCCATGGCCTGCTGGGGTGATACGTAGAACGGAGTCGACACCGGCTGTCCGTCCCTTTCTTCTGGGCTCCTACGGGGCGACGGATGGTCAGAGCAGGGCGGCGCGGGGGCCGTCGGGCTGCTCAAGACGGCGGTTGGTGACCGTCCGGGAGAGTTCCTGCGACTCCTCGTCGGTCAACCTGCGGAAGCCCTCGTCGGTGATGACGGTGACGATCGGGTAGATGTGGCGGTAGAGGTCCGGGCCACCGGTCGCCGAGTCGTCGTCCGCCGCGTCGTACAGCGCCTGCACAACCAGGGTGGTGGCCTGCTCCTCCGTCAGATCGGGGCGGAAGAGCTTCTTCATGGAGCCCCGCGCGAAGATCGAACCGGAACCGGTGGCGGCGTAGCCGTGCTCCTCGGAGCGCCCGCCGGTCACGTCGTAGGAGAAGATGCGGCCCTTCTCCTTCGCCTCGTCGTACCCGGCGAACAGCGGGACCACGGCCAGCCCCTGCATGGCCATCCCGAGGTTGCTCCGGATCATGGTCGAGAGCCGGTTCGCCTTGCCCTCCAGCGAGAGGGTCGTCCCCTCCACCTTCTCGAAGTGCTCCAGCTCCAGCTGGAACAGCTTGACCATCTCCACGGCCAGGCCGGCCGTGCCGGCGATGCCGACGGCGGAGTACTCGTCGGCCGGGAACACCTTCTCGATGTCCCGCTGCGCGATCATGTTCCCCATGGTCGCGCGCCGGTCGCCCGCGAGGACGACCCCGCCGGGGAAGGTGGCGGCGACGATGGTCGTGCCGTGCGGCGCCTCGACCACGCCCTCCGGCAGCCTGCGGTTGCCGGGCAGCATCTCGGGCGAGTGCGCGCCCAGGAAGTCCATGAAGGACGAGGACCCCGGCGTCAGGAAGGCTGCCGGTAGACGCCCTGTGCTACGAGTGTTGGGTTCCACAGGTTTCCTTCCACGTAAGCGGCTGCACGCCGTATGACGTCCGGCCGATCCTTGAACTGCCCCAGGGCTGCGTTGCAGCTGAAGCACAGTACGCCTCGGACCTTACCCGTCTGATGATCGTGATCAACGTGCTCTGCCGGAGCCATCCGACAGATCGCGCAGACCCCGCCCTGAGCGGCGATCATCTCGTCACGATCAGCCTCGGTGATGCCGTACGAACGCTGCAGGTGCCCAGCCCGGCCCTGGATGGCCTTGCACGCCCTGCACCGAGTGGACAAGCCGTCAGACGCCGACGCGTTCTTGCCTCCAGCCGCCTGGCGGCGCCGGTAGTGCGCGGCACTGTACTCAGCCACGCACTACCGGCACCTCGGCTGAAGCCGTCGCCACGATTGCGGTCCAGGGCGAACCCGCTCAGCGGCACGTCGCGGCTGCACCCGCGGCACCACGTCGTTCCATTGGACATGGAGCGAATGCCGGCGAGTTCACCTTAGATGTGAAGGCTATTCTCCACCTTTTTGCACGAAACTCCGAACAAAGTCCTCGGCGTTCTCTTCGAGGACATCGTCAATCTCGTCAAGTACGGAGTCGACGTCGTCGGAGAGCTTTTCCTGGCGCTCCTTGAGGTCGGTCGATTCCTCGACCGCCGCCTCCTCGACCTCCTCGGTCGAGCGCGTCGCCTTCTGCTGTCCGCCGCCGGTGTCCTTGGTCGCCATGTCTACCTCACCCCGCTCGGTTCGCACGCTCACACGGAGAGACCCCGGATCGGGATCTCTCAAGATCAGACCCTAGCCGGACCCTACAAGGAGGGTCCGGCATTCGTCCCCGCACTTCCACAAGTCCGGCTGCTTCCATGATTCCCGGACCGGCGGCCTTTCAGCCCTGTTCAGCGCCCCGAAAGCACCCGCACCAGGTCCTGCGCCGTGCGGCACCGGTCCAGGAGCTCCTTCACGTGCGCGCGGGTGCCCCGCAGGGGCTCCAGGGTGGGCACCCGCTGGAGCGAGTCGTGGCCCGGGAGGTCGAAGATCACCGAGTCCCAGGACGCCGCGGCGACGTCGTCCGCGTACTGCTCCAGGCACCGGCCCCGGAAGTAGGCCCGGGTGTCCTCCGGAGGCTTGCTCCGGGCCCGCTCCACGGCGGGCTCGTCCACCAGGCGCTGCATCTTGCCTCGGGCCACCAGCCGGTTGTACAGGCCCTTCTCCGGCCGCACGTCCGCGTACTGGAGGTCCACCAGGTGCAGCCGCGCCGCGTCCCACTCCAGCCCGTCCCGGCGCCGGTAGCCCTCCAGGATCTCCCGCTTCGCGATCCAGTCCAGCTCCCCCGACAGGCTCATGGGGTCGGTCTCCAACCGGCCCAGCACGTCCTCCCACCGGGCCAGGACGTCCTTCGTCTGGTCGTCGGCGTCGGAGCCGAAACGCTCCTCCACGTACTTCCTCGCCAGCTCGAAGTACTCCATCTGGAGCTGCACGGCGGTGAGCGTCCGCCCGCTGCGGAGCGTGATGAGGTGCTGCAGGTCCGGGTCGTGGGAGACCTGGTGCAGGGTGCGTACGGGCTGGTCGACGGCTAGGTCGACGTTGATGAACCCGTCCTCGATCATGGACAGGACCAGCGCCGTCGTGCCCAGCTTGAGGTAGGTGGAGATCTCGGACAGGTTGGCGTCGCCGATGATCACGTGCAGGCGGCGGTACTTCTCGGCGTCCGAGTGGGGCTCGTCGCGGGTGTTGATGATGGGCCGCTTGAGCGTGGTCTCCAGGCCGACCTCGACCTCGAAGTAGTCCGCGCGCTGGCTGATCTGGAAGCCGTGATCGCGGCCGTCCTGGCCGATGCCCACGCGGCCGGCGCCCGTGACCACCTGCCGGGAGACGAAGAAGGGGGTCAGGTGCCGCACGATGTCCGAGAAGGGGGTCTCCCGCTTCATCAGGTAGTTCTCGTGCGTGCCGTAGGAGGCGCCCTTGTTGTCGGTGTTGTTCTTGTAGAGGTGGATCGGCTGGGCGCCGGGGAGCTGGGCCGCCCGGACCGCCGCCTCGGCCATGATGCGTTCGCCGGCCTTGTCCCAGAGCACCGCGTCCAGCGGGTTGGTGATCTCCGGCGAGCTGTACTCGGGGTGGGCGTGGTCGACGTAGAGCCGCGCGCCGTTGGTGAGGATGACGTTGGCGAGGCCGATGTCCTCGTCGGTCAGCTGGCTGGTGTCGGCGGCCTCGCGGGCGAGGTCGAAGCCGCGGGCGTCCCGCAGCGGGTTCTCCTCCTCGAAGTCCCAGCGGGCGCGTCGCGCCCGGTGCATCGCCGCCGCGTACGCGTTGACGATCTGGGACGAGGTGAGCATGGCATTGGCGTTCGGGTGCCCCGGCACGGAGATCCCGTACTCCGTCTCGATCCCCATTACTCGCCGTACGGTCATGCGGCCCTCCTTGCCCGGCGGCGCTCCCCTTCGGGAGCGGCGCTCAAGTACCGCTGGTGCTCCGGTGCGTGTGGCTGTGCGGTGCCCGACCCCGCACTGCGCGTCCGGCGGTAAGGAAGAGCCTAGAACCACTCCGCGCTCGTGGGGAGATCATTTCCGTCATTGGCTTCGCCCTGTCACCGGCTGGAAAACGCAGTCGGTAAAGCAGTCGGCTGCGGATACCCGGTGGAGGGCATCCGCAGCCGCTCCGCTGTGTCAGAGGTACTGACCGGTGTTCGCCACCGTGTCGATGGAGCGTCCCGTGTCCGCGCCCTGCTTTCCGGTGACGAGGGTGCGGATGAATACGATCCGCTCGCCCTTCTTTCCGGAGATCCGGGCCCAGTCGTCGGGGTTGGTGGTGTTGGGCAGGTCCTCGTTCTCCTTGAACTCGTCCACGCAGGCCTGGAGGAGGTGGGAGACGCGAAGGCCCTTCTGGTTGTGCTCCAGGAAGGCCTTGATGGCCATCTTCTTCGCACGGTCCACGATGTTCTGGATCATCGCGCCCGAGTTGAAGTCCTTGAAGTAGAGGACTTCCTTGTCGCCGTTGGCGTACGTGACCTCAAGGAAGCGGTTCTCCTCGGTTTCGGCGTACATCTGCTCGACGACGGTCTGGATCATGCTGTGGACGGTGCCGGGCCGCGAGTCCTGGTGCTCGGACAGGTCGTCCGTGTGCAGGGGCAGCGAGGCCTTGAGGTACTTCGCGAAGATGTCCTTCGCCGCTTCCGCGTCGGGGCGCTCGATCTTGATCTTCACGTCGAGGCGGCCGGGGCGCAGGATGGCCGGGTCGATCATGTCCTCGCGGTTGGAGGCGCCGATGACGATGACGTTCTCCAGGCCTTCCACGCCGTCGATCTCGGCGAGCAGCTGCGGGACGATGGTGTTCTCCACGTCCGAGCTGACACCGGATCCGCGGGTGCGGAAGAGGGATTCCATCTCGTCGAAGAAGACGATGACGGGGGTGCCCTCGCTCGCCTTCTCCCGGGCACGCTGGAAGACGAGGCGGATGTGCCGCTCGGTCTCGCCGACGTACTTGTTGAGGAGCTCGGGGCCCTTGATGTTGAGGAAGTAGGACTTCCCGGCGGGCTGGCCGGTCACCTCGGCGACCTTCTTGGCAAGGGAGTTGGCCACGGCCTTGGCGATGAGTGTCTTGCCGCAGCCGGGGGGGCCGTAGAGCAGGATGCCCTTCGGCGGGCGCAGTTCGTGCTCCTTGAAGAGGTCCGGGTAGAGGTAGGGGAGCTCGACCGCGTCGCGGATCAGCTCGATCTGGTCGCCCAGGCCGCCGATCTTGTCGTAGTCGATGTCCGGGACCTCTTCGAGGACGAGTTCCTCGACCTCGCTCTTGGGGACGACCTCGTACACGTAGCCGGAGCGCGGTTCGAGCAGGAGGGCGTCGCCGGGGCGGATGGTGATGTCCAGGAGCGGCTCGGCGAGCCTCACCACCCTCTCCTCGTCGGTGTGCCCGACCACCAGGGCGCGCTCGCCGTCCTCAAGGATCTCCTTGAGGGTGACGATGTCCCCGGCGCGTTCGAACTGCATGGCCTCGACCACGTTGAGGGCCTCGTTGAGCATGACCTCCTGGCCGCGCCGGAGGTCTTCCGGCTCGACGCTGGGGCTGACGTTCACGCGGAGTTTGCGGCCTCCGGTGAAGATGTCGACGGTGCCGTCCTCGTTGGTCTGCAGGAAGACACCGAAACCGGCCGGCGGCTGCGCGAGCCGGTCGACTTCTTCCTTGAGGGCCACGATCTGGTCGCGGGCCTCACGGAGGGTATTCGCCAGTCGTTCGTTCTGCGCGGATACGCCTGCCAGATTCGTCTGCAACTCGACGATCCGCTCTTCGAGAATCCTCGTGTGTCGCGGAGAGTCGGCGAGCTTACGTCGCAGGACGGCGATTTCCTGCTCAAGATAGGCAACCTGGCCAGCGGGGTCCTCGGACCCTCGCCCGGGCCGGATGCCGCGGTTGATGTCGTCGTCGTGGGCTGCCACGGTCCTCACCTCCTCCAAGGGGAGCTGGACGCTTCCTGACCCTACCTGGGCTGGTGGTGATTGAAACCCCTAGATCACAAAGACGGTAGGGGTGTGTCCGATCTTCACCCTTGCGTACTCCCTCACGTCTAGGAAATACCCACCCTTCAACATCGGAAAGCAGCCGGTTGTAAGGTCGAACTGTTCAACACCCGCGAGGGCTCGCGCGACTTGCCGCGAGCGGTGGCCGGGTCGGATCACTCAGTGCAGGGAGCGGCAGGAGATATGACCGTGCAGCAGGAGGCCCCGACGGGCGGCGCCGGCGGGTCCGGGGAGCCGCTTGAGGTCTGGATCGACCAGGACCTGTGCACCGGGGACGGCATCTGCGCGCAGTACGCGCCGGAGGTGTTCGAGCTGGACATCGACGGTCTGGCGTACGTGAAGAGCGCGGACGACGAGCTGTTGCAGGACGCGGGGGCGACGGTTCCGGTTCCCCTGACGCTGTTCCAGGACGTGGTGGACTCGGCCAAGGAATGTCCGGGTGACTGTATTCACGTACGGCGCGTTTCGGACAGGGTGGAAGTGTTCGGTCCCGACGCGGAGTGACGTTTCAAACACTCCTGGCCGACGAGTCCGTCAGCTCCTGGCGGAATTTGCCGCCGGTCCAGAGCCACTTGGCGTGCTGGGTCAGGTCCGGACAGCAGCGCGGGACATCCGGCGAGGAGTAGCCGAGGAGGGTCGCCGTGACGGCGGCGTCGCGCACGGTGAGCTCGGTGACGTTCTGTCGCCGCGCGGGGTCGAGCAGGGTGGCCACGACGCGGGGCGCGGCGGCCGGGGTGCGGTCGCGGGTGAGGACGTAGACGGCGTGGGGCGGGGTGCCGGAGCCGGCCGCGCAGCGGACGGCCGCGACGGTCTCGGGGCGGCCGTCGCCGTCGAGGTCGCCGTGCGCGGTCGCGGTGACGGTCTGGGCGGCGCCCTTGCAGTCGAGCGGGTAGGTGGCGCCGGCGGCGTCCGGGGCGGTGGCCGAGGGGCCGTTCGCGGTCCCTGCGGGGTCCTGGGCGGGCGCCGCGGCCGTTGTGGTGGGCGATGCGCCGGTGGCGGGCTGGAAGAGTCCCGCGGCGGCTATGACGGCGGCCATGGCGGTGGCCGTGGCGAGCCAGTGGACGGGCCGGGTACGGCTGTGCGCCAGGTCTTCCCATGCCGGGGCCGGCTGCGCGGAGGGGCTGTGCGGCACGCGGGGTGTCTCCTGTGCGAAGGGTGACGGGGAGCCAGCATCGTGCCACACCTCACACCGGGGTGGAACGGGTGGGTCCGGGGCGCGGCCGCGTGCCGGGGCCCGGGCGTGTCCGGCGCGGCGGCGCGAGGGCGCCGCGGCCGGGGCAACGAGAAGGCGCCGCGGCGCAGTTCCCGTACTGCGCGGGGGAACTGCGACGCGGCGCCGTCGTGTTGGGTGGGCCGGCGGTCAGGCGGAGCGGTCGCTGCCGGGGCCGTCGTAGTCCTCGCCGTAGGCGCCCTTGGAGGGGCGGCGGCGGCGCATGGGCGGCTCGACGCCGTCCGCGAGGCGGCGGGCGGTGACCAGGAAGCCTGTGTGGCCGATCATCCGGTGGTCCGGGCGGACGGCGAGGCCCTCGACGTGCCAGTTGCGGATCATCGATTCCCAGGGCTGCGGCTCGGCGAAGCAGCCGATCTCGCGGATGGACTCGACGGTCCGGGAGAGCTGGGTGGTGGTGGCCACGTAGCAGCAGAGGATGCCGCCGGGGACCAGCGCCTTGGAGACGGCTTCCAGGCACTCCCAGGGGGCGAGCATGTCGAGGATCACGCGGTCGACGTCGGTGTCGGACAGGTTGTCCTGGAGGTCGCCCACGGTCAGCTGCCACGCGGGGTGCGGGCCGCCGAAGTAGCGCTCGACGTTGGCGGTGGCGATCTCGGCGAAGTCCGCGCGGCGCTCGTAGCTGTGGAGCATGCCCTGGTCGCCGATGGCGCGCAGCAGGAAGCTGCTCAGGGAGCCGGAGCCCACACCTGCCTCCACGACGCGGGCGCCGGGGAAGATGTCGGCGAAGGCCAGGATCTGGCCCGCGTCCTTGGGGTAGACCACGGCGGCGCCGCGGGGCATGGACAGGACATAGTCGGGGAGCAGGGGACGCAGCGCGAGGTAGGCGACGTTGCCGGTGGTACGGACAACGCTGCCTTCGGGAGCACCGATCAGCTCGTCGTGCGGGAAGGAACCCTTGTGGGTGTGGAAATTCTTCCCGGCTTCGAGCGTGAACGTGTAGTGGCGGCCCTTGGGGTCGGTGAGCTGAACCTGGTCCCCGACCTCGAAGGGCCCGCGTCGGCGGGCGGCACCGGTCGGTTCGGACATGTGACCAGTGTATTGGCTTCAGGACTGGGGCCGTGCCATGGCCTTCACGAAGGCCTTCTCGACGTCGAGGGTGGACAGGACGCCGTAGATCGCGCCGCCGGGTTCGAGGACGAGGTACTCGGTGGCGGGGGTGGCGCGGAGGTGGTCGAGGAGTTCTTCGCCGGTGAGTTCCGCGGAAACCTTCATGCCGGCGGTGAGGTCCTGGGCGAGGGTGCTGACGGCGACCCAGGGGCGGCGGTGCTCGGGGACGGAGGCGATGGCGGTCTCGCGCACGATGGCGGTGGGGTCGCCCTGGCCGTCGACGACGACGAGGGCGCGGGCGCCGGCCTCGTTGGCGCGGCGCAGCGCCTCGGAGAGCGGGGTGGTGTGCTCGACCGGGATGGCGCGCCGGGTGAGGCTGCGGGCCCGCAGTTCGGGGAGGTGCTCGCGCAGCCGGGCCATGCGCAGGCTGTTGCCGGCGCCGGTCCAGATGATGGCGGCGAGGATGGCGGCGAGGAGGGCGTCCATGACGGTCTCCATGCCGCCGACCTCCTCGGTGCGGTTGCCGAGGAAGCCGGTGTGGGTGAGCAGGGGGAGGCCGAGGAGGATGGCGACGGCGAGGCCGCGGCCGATCCAGGCGGCGGCGACGGTGCCGGCCATGGGTTTGCCGGTGATGCCCCAGATCACGGCGCGGAGCATGCGGCCGCCGTCGAGCGGGAGGCCGGGGAGCAGGTTGAACGCGGCGACGAGCAGGTTGGAGATCATGAGTCCGGCGAGGAGGACGCCGGGGACGGTGGCGGGGTCGACGGCGTTCATGCCGAGGTAGAAGGCGCCGGCGAGGGCGAGGGAGAGCAGCGGGCCGACGGCGGCGAGGACGAATTCGCGGCCGGGGGTCTCGGACTCCTTCTCGATCTCGGAGACGCCGCCGAAGAACTGGAGCTGGATGCGCCGCACGGGGAGCTTGAAGCGGAGGGCGGCGACGGTGTGCGCGAGTTCGTGGACGAGGACCGAGGCGTAGAAGGCGACGGCGAAGAAGAGCGAGACGAGGTAGCGGACCGGTCCGAGGTCGGGCAGGACGCGGTCGAGCTGGTCGCCGAAGACCCAGGTGATGAGGGCGGCGACGAGGAACCAGCTGGGTGAGACGTACACGGGCACGCCGAAGGGGCGGCCCATGAGGATCCCGCCGCCCGGTCCGGAGCGCCGGCCTCCGCGCTCGCCGGTCTCGTCGGTGTCTGCCACGGCTGTCCTTCGTTCGGTGCTGTCCGGCGGGGTCCGCCCCGTCGGCGTCCTGTGTGGGTTCCCTGCCCGTTCCGCTGCGGTTCCAGGCACGCCGTGGCGCGCTGTGATGTACCGATCATGCAGTGCGAGGGGTTCGGAGTCGATGGTATGCGGGTGCTGTCGGCGGCGGGTCGTAGGGTTTTACGCATGACGACGAGTTCCGGTGCCGTGCCCGGCGCAGCAGATGCCGACGCGGTGGCGCGCGCGGTGGCGCCCGCCTCGCTCTCCCCCTCGCGGGCGAGCGACTTCATGCGGTGCCCGCTGCTGTACCGGTTCCGGGTGATCGACAAGCTGCCGGAGAAGCCCAGTGCGGCCGCGACGCGGGGCACGCTGGTGCACGCGGTGCTGGAGCGGCTCTTCGACCATCCCGCGTCGGAGCGGACGGCGCCGCGCGCCAAGGCGTTGATCCCGGGCCAGTGGGACCGGCTGCTGGAGGCGCGGCCGGAGCTGGTGGAGCTGTTCCCCGAGGGGGACGGAGGGGCCGAGCTGGCGCGCTGGCTGGACGGGGCCGAGGCGCTGGTGGACCGGTGGTTCACGCTGGAGGACCCGACGCGGCTGGAGCCGGCGGAGCGCGAGTTCTTCGTGGAGACGGAGCTGGACTCGGGGCTGCGGCTGCGCGGGATCATCGACCGGGTGGACGTGGCGCCGACGGGTGAGGTGCGGATCGTCGACTACAAGACGGGCAAGGCGCCGCGGCCGGAGTACGCCGAGGGCGCGCTGTTCCAGATGAAGTTCTACGCGCTGGTGGTGTGGCGGCTGAAGCGGGTCGTGCCCCGGCGGCTGCAGCTGGTGTACCTGGGCAGCGGGGACGTGCTGACGTACGACCCGGTGGTCGCGGACCTGGAGCGGGTGGAGCGCAAGCTGCTCGCCCTGTGGGAGGCGATCCGGGAGGCGACGGAGTCGGGTGACTGGCGGCCGCGGGCGACGAAGCTGTGCGGGTGGTGCGACCACCAGGAGGTGTGTCCGGAGTTCGGGGGGACTCCCCCGCCCTATCCGCTGGTCGTCGGGCCGCGTCCGGCGCCGGCCGGGGCGGGGTCCGGGCCGGACGGGGAGGGCGGGGAGCCGGCGCGGGTGGATCCGCCGGCGGGGCTCCCGGCTGATTCCTGACCGCCGGGCCAGGGCAGAATGGGCGGCGTCCGCCGAAGCCGTCCGATGAATCGAGGAGACCCTGTGGCGATCCGGGTCCTGCTGGTCGACGACCAGCCACTGCTGCGCACCGGCTTCCGGATGATCCTGGAGGCGGAACAGGACCTGGCGGTGGTCGGTGAGGCCGGGGACGGTCTGCAGGCGCTGGACCAGGTGCGGGCGCTGCAGCCCGACGTGGTGCTGATGGACATCCGGATGCCGCGGATGGACGGGGTGGAGGCGACCCGGCAGATCAGCGGTCCGGGGCGGGACGGGCCGGCGAAGGTGCTGGTGCTGACCACTTTCGACCTGGACGAGTACGTGGTCGAGGCGCTGCGGGCGGGCGCGAGCGGTTTCCTGCTCAAGGACGCGCCCGCCACCGAGCTGGTGCAGGCGATCCGGGTGGTCGCGGCCGGTGAGGCGATGCTCGCGCCGAGTATCACGCGGCGGCTGCTCGACAAGTACGCCGGTCATCTGCCGTCGGGCGAGGAGAGCGTGCCGAACGCGCTGGGGACGCTGACGGAGCGGGAGGTCGAGGTGTTGAAGCTGGTGGCCCGCGGTCTGTCGAACGCGGAGATCGCGGCGGACCTGTTCGTGAGCGAGACCACGGTCAAGACGCATGTGGGGCACGTGCTGACGAAGCTGCGGCTGCGGGACCGGGTGCAGGCCGCGGTGTACGCGTACGAGAGCGGCCTGGTGCGTCCGGGCGCCGCCCCGTAGGGCTTCGCGGCGGGGATACGGGAACGGGCCGGCAGCCGCGTGGAGCGGTCGCCGGCCCGTCGTGCGTGGCTCAGCCCTTGCTGATCTCCCAGAAGCGGAAGACGGTGGAGGCGTCGAGCGACCACTGGAGGCCGTTGACGTTCTCGCGGGTCACGGCGTACTGCTTGCCCTGCCACAGCGGGAGGATCGGGACCTCGTCGGCGACGATGTCCTGGAGCCGGTTGTAGTCGACGTTGGCCGAGGTGCGGTCGGACTTCGCGGAGGTCGACGGGATGATCGTCCCGGTGATCTCCTTGTTGTCGTAGTTGTTGCGCAGGACGTTGTCGGGGCCGAAGAACGGCTGGGTGAAGTTGTCGGCGTCGGGGTAGTCCGGCACCCAGCCCTTCACGTACACGCCGTACTTGCCGTCGGCGATGTCCTTCTCGTACTGCTCGAACTCGACGGACTTCATGTCGGCCTCGAAGAGGCCGCTGTCGTTGAGCTGCTTGGCGATGACCTGGAACTGCTGGTCCGTGGAGGGGCCGTAGCGGGACGGCGTGGACCACAGGGTCAGCTTGACCTTGCCGTTGATGCCGGCGGCCTTGAGGACGGCCTTGGCCTTCTCGGGCTGCGGGCTGCCGCCGTAGCGGTCGAAGAACGGCGTCGTGTGTCCGGCGATTCCGGCCGGGACGATGGAGTAGAGCGGGGTCGCGGTGCCGGCGTACACGTCCTTGACGAGCGCTTCGCGGTCGACGAGGTAGGCGATGGCCTTGCGGACCGGGAGCTTGCCGACGACGGGGTCGTTCACGTTGAAGACCATGTGCTCGACCTCGGCGCCCGTGCCCTGGACGACGTCGACCTTCTGGTCGCCGGTCCTGACGGCGGCGAGGCCCGCGATGTCCTTGGCGGCGAGGCCGCGGAAGGCGAAGTCGACGTCGCCGCTCTCCAGGACCGACTTGAGGGCGGCCTGGTCGCCGTTGAAGAACTTCAGCGTCACGCCGGTGTTCTTGGCCTTGGCCTTGCCGCTGTAGGACTTGTTGACGGAGAAGCTGGCGCTCTTGTCGCTGAACGCGTCCAGCTTGTAGACGCCGGAGCCGGTCGCCTTGTTGTCCGTACGGAGCTTGTCGGCCGGGTACTCGCGGTGGTCGACGATGGCGCCCGCGCCCGAGGCGATCTTGCTCGGGAAGGTGGCGTCGGAGGTCTTGAGGCGGAAGGTGACGTTGGTGTCGTCCGGGGCCTCGATGGTGTCGATCGACGACAGCAGCACGGCGGGGCCGTTGGCGTCGTTGATCTTCAGCGTGCGCTCGAAGGAGAACTTGACGTCCTTCGCGGTCAGGCTGTTGCCGTTGCTGAACTTCAGGCCGGGGCGCAGGGTGCACTTGTACACCTTGCTGTCGCCGCCCTCGAAGTTGCAGGCCTGCGCGGCGTCGGGCTCGGGGGTGGTGCCGCCCTTGGGGAAGGCCATCAGCGACTGGAAGACGTTGTTGAAGAGCAGCCAGGAGCCGGGGTCGTAGCCCGAGGCCGGGTCGGTGGACTTCACCTTGTCGGATATGCCCATGACCACGCCCTTGCCGCTGCCGGCATTGGAGCCATCGGTCGAACCGCAACCGCTGAGCAGCGCGGCTGCGGTGGCCGCGCCGAGCGGGGCCGCCAGCCACTGGTTACGTCTCATCACGCGAACGTCCTTCTCGGTTTTGAACGAATCGTTGCGCCGGCCTGCGACACCCGCTGCCGGTTACCGCCGGTCTCAGCCGCTGACACCGCGGCCGAGCTCCCACAGCTGGAGGTCGGAGATGGCGTTGACCGACCACTCCACTCCGGTGATCCCGTCGCGTGCGGCGACGTACTGCTTGCCCTGCCACAGGGGCAGGACGGGTACGTCCTCGGCGACGATGTCCTGCATCTCGGTGATCGCGGGGGCGGCGACCGTACGGTCGACCGCGCGCCGGGACTCCGGGATGAGCTTGGTGCGCACCGTGTTGTTGGCGTACGGCGTGCCCAGGAAGTTGTCCTGCTCCAGGAACGGGGCGAGGAAGTTGTCCGCGTCGGGGTAGTCGGGGAACCAGCCGAGCCCGTAGGCGGCGTGGTCGCCCTTCTTCTGCGCGGGCCTGAACTCGGTCCATTCGCTGCCCTGGACGGTGATGTCGAAGAGCTGGGTGGAGTTCAGCTGGGCCTTGAGGGCCTCGAACTCGGCGGCCGTCCCGTCGCCGTAGTGGTCGCTGGTGTAGTTCAGCGTCAGCTTGACGGGGGTCTTGATCCCGGCATCCTTCAGGAGCGCGGCGGCCTTGGGCGTGTTGGCCTCGCCGTACTTGTTGAAGAAGGAGTTGACGTGGCCGGGCACGCCGGTGGGGACCAGGGAGTACAGCGGCTGGGCGGCCTTGCCGTAGACCTTGGAGATGAGCGCGTTGCGGTCGACGGCGGCGGCGAGGGCCTGGCGTACGGCCTTGTCCTTGACGACCGGGGCCTCGGTGTTGAAGCCGAGGTAGCGGATCTCCAGGCCGGGCATCGGGACCAGCTTGACGCCCTTGGGGGGCGCCGCGGAGAACTCGGTGATCTGGGTGGGCGACAGGGTGCGGGAGACCATGTGCACGGAGCCGTCGGTGAGGGCCTTGCCCACGGCGGCGGAGTCCGGGAAGGTGCGCAGTTCGACCTTGCTGTTCTGCAGCTTGAGGTCGCCCTTGTAGTGCGGGTTCCTGCTGAACACGGCGCGCACCAGGCGGCCGTCCCTGACCTCGGGCTTCATCGTGTACGGGCCGGAGCCGTCGACGGCGAAGCCGGGACGGAGCTTGCGGGCGTCGTAGTGCTTGGCGCTGACGATGCCCGCGGCGGGGGTGGACAGCTTGTTCGGGAAGGTCGCGTCCGGGGTCTTGAGGTGGAAGACGACGGTGTCGGCGCTCTTGGCCTCGACGGTGTCGAGGGTGGAGAGCAGCGAGGACGGACCGTTCTCGTCCTTGATGGCGAGGACGCGGTCGATGGAGAACTTGACGTCCTCGGCGGTGAGCGGCTCGCCGTCGGCGAACTTCAGCCCGGGGCGCAGGGTGCAGCGGTAGCTCTCGTTGCCGGTGTCCGTGAAGCGGCAGTCGGAGGCGGCCTCGGGGACGGGCTGGCCGCCGCCGCGCGGGGTGTGCATCAGCGTCTGGACGGTCTGGCGCAGGATGTTCCAGGCGCCGGCGTCGTAGGCGTGGGCCGGGTCGAAGGGTGCGGGAGCGAAGTCTGCGGCCTCGAACCGGTCGGTGGTCCCGACGACGATCCCTCCGGATCCGGCTCCTCCGCCGCTCGCGCTGCCGCAGGCGGCCAGCGCGGGGGTGAGCAGTCCGGCCGCGGCCGTCAGCACCATGGTCTTGCGGTTCATGCTGGAAGTACTCCCTGTAACCGGCACTTGTTCAAAGCGGCGTGAAGGGCACTTCGCGGCGGTCGCCCGTTCAGGGCGGAACGATCGGGCCGGTGATGTGACGATCGGTCCACGCCGGACCGGCACAGGGGTGTGTGTCCGGGTCGGCTGAGGTGCGGCGCAGTGCCGTCGTCGACATTAGTGGCCTGGGACGGGATGGCTGGAACTGGCAGGACTCGGGACGTAATCGCACGGTGATGGGCGCGGACCGTCTGTTCCCGTGAGGCTTCGCGCAGATGGGGTCAGGAGCTGATCAATGCGGACACAAAGGAAGGCGCGGGGGCCGGCGGTTCGTCCGTAAGGGGGCTTTTCGGGTGACCAAGGTCACCCTGAACAACCGCCCCGGGAAGGATGGAATTTCAGCCTCCGGGGCGTCCGGCGGAAGATCCTCCCGTGCGATGACGGGGCCGCCGGTTTCCGTTCGGTACGGAGCGTGCGCGGGCCGTGAGCAGCGCGTGTCTGCGGCGCGCGGGGCCTCGTTCGCTCGGGCGGCCTCGTTCGCGCGGCGTCCTGGGCGCGTCCGGTTCCGCGGCCGGTTCCGGGTCCGGGCGGCGTCCGGAGTGCTCAGTTCAGCGGGCTGATGAGCGAGCGCAGGAACGCCAGGTCCACGTCCTCAAGGGAGCCCACGACCGTACGTCCGGGGGCGGGGGCGATCAGTCCGACCGAGGGGACGGCCACGACCCGGCATCCGGCGGCCTCGGCGGCGGCCACGCCGGTGGCGGTGTCCTCGATGACGGCGCAGCGCGAGGGGTGCGCGCCCAGGGCCTGCGCGGCCAGCAGGTACGGGTCGGGGTGGGGCTTGGTGCGCGGCACCTCGTCCCCGGCGACGGTGAGGCTGAACCGGTCGCGGCCCAGGGAGAGCAGGACCCGGTCGATGACGCGGCGGTGCGAGGCGGAGACCAGGGCGGTGGGCACGTTGTGCCGGGCCAGCTCGGCCAGCAGCCGCTCGGCGCCGGGCATGAGCGGGACCCGGTCGGCGATGCGCGCCTCGAAGCGCTCGTTGAGCAGGACGCTCAGCTCGCCGACGGTGATCGCGGCGCCGGTGGACTCGATCAGGAAGGCCGCGCTGCGGCTCATGGGGCCCCCGACGACCACGTGCCGCCAGGACTCGTCGAGCCGGTGGCCCAGCTCGCCGAAGACGTCGACCTCGGTGTCCCACCAGAAGCCCTCGGTGTCGACCAGGGTGCCGTCCATGTCGAGCAGCACCGCCTGGAGGGCGGAGTCGTCGGCCGTACGGGCGACGGGGGCGGGAACAGTACTTGTCATGCGCGCACCTCTCGGAAGGGACGAGAAGGCCGGTCACCTCTTCCCCGCGGGCGTAACCGGGAGAACAGGCGACCGGCCTGGATGGGACCGACAAGTGTACGTCGGTCCGCGTCAGCGTGCGTTGAAATACTTCGCTTCGGGGTGGTGGATCACGATCGCGTCGGTGGACTGCTCCGGGTGGAGCTGGAACTCCTCCGAGAGGTGGACCCCGATCCGCTCCGGCTGGAGGAGGTCGGCGATCTTCGCGCGGTCCTCCAGGTCGGGGCAGGCGCCGTAGCCGAGGGAGAAGCGGGCGCCCCGGTACTTGAGGTCGAACATGTCCTCGACCGCGGACGGGTCCTCGGCGCCGAATCCGAGCTCGGCGCCGAATCCGAGCTCGGCGCGGACCCGGGCGTGCCAGTACTCCGCCATGGCCTCGGCCAGCTGGACGGACAGGCCGTGCAGCTCCAGGTACTCGCGGTAGGAGTCGGATTCGAAGAGCTTGGCCGTGGCCTCGCCGATCCTCGACCCGACGGTGACGACCTGGAGGCCGACCACGTCGGTCTCACCGGACTCCTCCGGGCGGAAGAAGTCGGCGAGGCACAGGCGGCGGCCGCGGCGCTGGCGGGGGAAGCTGAAGCGGGTCCGCTCGTTGCCCTGCTCGTCCAGGATGATCAGGTCCTCGCCCTTGGAGACGCAGGGGAAGTACCCGTACACGACCGCGGCCTCCAGGAGGTTCTCGGTGTGCAGCTTGTCCAGGAGGCCGCGCAGCCGCGGGCGCCCCTCGCTCTCGACGAGCTCCTCGTACGTCGCCCCGCCGGCGCGGGCCTGCTTGAGCCCCCACTGGCCCTTGAAGAGGGCTCCCTCGTCCAGCCAGGAGGCGTAGTCCCGGAGCGGGATGCCCTTGACCACCCGGGTGCCCCAGAACGGCGGGGTGGGGACCGGGTTGTCGACGGCGACGTCGGAGCGGCCGCCGGGCTCGGCCGGCTCGTCGACCGGGAGCACCGCGCCCGCGCCCTTGGCGACGCGGCGCTGCTTGAGCTCGGGCAGCGAGGCCCCGGGGACGCCGCGCTTGACGGCGATGAGGGCGTCCATGAGGCGCAGGCCCTCGAAGGCGTCGCGGGCGTAGCGGACCTCGCCCTCGTAGATCTCGTGGAGGTCCTGCTCGACGTAGGCGCGGGTGAGGGCGGCGCCGCCGAGGATCACCGGGTAGTCGGCGGCCAGCTTGCGCTGGTTCAGCTCCTCCAGGTTCTCCTTCATGATCACCGTCGACTTCACGAGGAGCCCGGACATGCCGATCACGTCGGCCCTGTGCTCCTGCGCGGCTTCGAGGATGGCGGAGACCGGCTGCTTGATGCCGATGTTCACGACGTTGTAGCCGTTGTTGGTCAGGATGATGTCGACGAGGTTCTTGCCGATGTCGTGGACGTCGCCGCGGACGGTGGCGAGCACGATCGTGCCCTTGCCGACGTTGCCGTCGGCGTCGGCGACCTTCTCCATGTGGGGTTCGAGGTAGGCCACCGCCGTCTTCATGACCTCGGCGGACTGGAGCACGAAGGGCAGCTGCATCTGGCCGGAGCCGAACAGCTCGCCGACGACCTTCATGCCCTCCAGGAGGGTGTCGTTGACGATGTCGAGGGCGGGACGGGTCAGGAGGGCCTCGGCGAGGTCGGCGTCCAGGCCGTTCTTCTCGCCGTCGATGATGCGGCGCTGGAGGCGCTCGTCCAGGGGCAGCGCGAGGAGCTCCTCGGCGCGGCCGGCCTTGAGCGACTTGGTGTTGACGCCCTCGAAGAGGGCCATCAGCTTCTGCAGCGGGTCGTAGCCCTCGGCGCGCCGGTCGTAGATCAGGTCGAGGGCGGTGCCGACCTGCTCGTCGTCGAAGCGGGCGATCGGCAGGATCTTGCTCGCGTGGACGATCGCCGAGTCCAGGCCGGCCTTGACGCACTCGTCGAGGAAGACGGAGTTCAGCAGGACGCGGGCCGCGGGGTTGAGGCCGAAGGAGATGTTGGACAGGCCCAGCGTGGTCTGGACGTCCGGGCGGCGGCGCTTGAGCTCGCGGATCGACTCGATCGTGGCGACGCCGTCCTTGCGGGACTCCTCCTGGCCGGTGCAGATCGTGAAGGTCAGCGTGTCGATGAGGATGTCCGACTCGCGGATGCCCCAGTTGGTTGTCAGGTCCTCGATGAGGCGTTCGGCGATGGCGACCTTGTGCTCGGCGGTGCGGGCCTGGCCCTCCTCGTCGATGGTCAGCGCGATGAGCGCGGCGCCGTGCTCCTGGGCCAGTTGGGTGACCTTGGCGAAGCGGGACTCCGGGCCGTCGCCGTCCTCGTAGTTGACCGAGTTGATGACGGCGCGGCCGCCGAGCTTCTCCAGGCCGGCCCGGAGGACGGGGACCTCGGTGGAGTCCAGGACGATCGGCAGGGTGGAGGCGGTGGCGAAGCGGCCGGCGAGCTCCTGCATGTCGGCGACGCCGTCGCGGCCCACGTAGTCCACGCACAGGTCGAGCATGTGCGCGCCCTCGCGGATCTGGTCGCGTGCCATCTCCACGCAGTCGTCCCAGCGGGCCTCCAGCATGGCCTCGCGGAACTTCTTCGAGCCGTTGGCGTTGGTCCGCTCGCCGATGGCCATGTACGCGGTGTCCTGGCGGAACGGCACGGTCTGGTACAGCGAGGCGGCGCCGGGCTCGGGGCGCGGGTCGCGCGCGGTGACGGCCGTGCCGCGGACGCGCTCGACGACCTGGCGCAGGTGCTCGGGCGTCGTGCCGCAGCAGCCTCCGACCAGCGAGAGCCCGTACTCGCGGACGAAGGTCTCCTGGGCGTCGGCCAGCTCGGGGGCGCTCAGCGGGTAGTGCGCGCCGGCCTTGGTCAGGACGGGAAGGCCCGCGTTGGGCATGCAGGACAGCGGGATCCGGGAGTGGCGGGCCAGGTAGCGCAGGTGCTCGCTCATCTCGGCGGGGCCGGTGGCGCAGTTCAGGCCGATCATGTCGATGCCCAGCGGCTCCAGCGCGGTCAGGGCCGCGCCGATCTCCGAACCGAGCAGCATGGTGCCGGTGGTCTCGACGGTGACGGAGCAGATCAGCGGGACGCTCACGCCGAGCGCCTCCATGGCGCGGCGGGCGCCGATGATGGAGGACTTGGTCTGGAGCAGGTCCTGGGTGGTCTCGACGATCAGCGCGTCGGCGCCGCCGGTGAGCAGGCCCTCGGCGTTGGTCTGGTAGGCGTCGCGGATCTGCGCGTACGAGATGTGGCCGAGGGTGGGCAGCTTGGTGCCGGGGCCGATGGAGCCGAGGACCCAGCGCTGCTGCCCGGTGGCGGCGGTGAACTCGTCCGCGACCTCGCGGGCGATGCGGGCGCCGGACTCCGAGAGCTCGAAATTGCGTTCGGCGATGTCGTACTCGGCGAGGGCGGCGAAGTTGGCGCCGAAGGTGTTGGTCTCGACGCAGTCCACGCCCACGGAGAAGTAAGCCTCATGCACCGTGCGGACGATGTCCGGACGGGTGATGTTGAGCACCTCGTTGCAGCCTTCGAGCTGCTGGAAGTCCTCCAGGGTGGGGTCCTGCGCCTGGAGCATCGTCCCCATGGCTCCGTCGGCCACGACCACGCGGGTGGCCAGCGCCTCCCGAAGGGCGTCGGCGCGGGTCTGGTGATCGGCGGGCGGGTTCGGCAACGAGGCCATGGATGTGCTCCCTGGGATGCGACGGCTGTCGGCTTTGCACCCCCTCGGTGTCAAGGGTGCACGCGGTCAGGGTAACCGCGGGGCCCCCGCCCCGGTGCGGGTGTCCCACGTGGCGGACTGCATTCTGTGGCGGGGGGCTCGCGCGGGTCGCCGGGTCGGCGGGGGTGCCGAAGTCCCGGCCGATTCTGCGAGAGGTCGGCATCGACCGATACTGTTCAGCATTGTCGAACCGCATCACCATGGTCAGTACAGCAACGTCAGCAGGAGGCTGCGCGATGGCACGGAACATCCAGTCGCTCGAACGAGCAGCTGCGATGCTGCGGCTCCTGGCCGGCGGGGAGCGCCGGCTGGGACTCTCCGACGTGGCCTCTTCCCTGGGCCTGGCCAAGGGCACGGCCCACGGCATCCTGCGGACGCTGCAGGCCGAGGGATTCGTGGAGCAGGACCCGGCCTCGGGCCGCTACCAGCTGGGCGCGGAGCTGCTGCGCCTGGGCAACAGCTACCTCGATGTGCACGAGCTGCGCGCCCGCGCCCTCGTGTGGACGGACGACCTGGCCCGCGCAAGCGGCGAGAGCGTGTACGTGGGCGTGCTGCACAAGAGCGGGGTGCTGATCATGCACCACGTGTTCCGGCCCGACGACAGCCGCCAGGTGCTGGAGGTGGGAGCCATGCAGCCGCTGCACTCGACCGCCCTGGGCAAGGTGCTGTCCGCCTACGACCCTGTCGCGCACACGCAGGCCGTGGAGGTGGAGCGCGAGTCGTTCACCCCCCGGACGGTCACGGACGGCGCCGGTTTCGAGGAGGTGCTGGAACTGACCCGTGCCCGCGGCTGGGCCTGCGACATCGAGGAGACCTGGGACGGCGTCGCGTCGGTGGCCGCGCCCATCCACGACCGGCGGCGGATGCCGGTCGGCGCGGTGGCCGTCGCCGGGGCCGTCGAACGGGTCTGCGGTGAGGGCGGGGAGCCCCGCGCGTCCCTCGTGGCGTCCGTGCGGGACTGCGCGCGCTCGGTTTCACGCGATCTCGGCGCGGGCCGGTTCTAGACCTCTCGTAGCCCCTTCCAGGCCACACCTTGGCCGCATTCTGCCTACTTTTCGCCATATCCCGACCATGGGGTGGCTGGATTTGGTCGATCGCACCGAGCGGTAACGATCCGACACTTTGGCCCGACCAACCCTTGACGCGTTCTTCACCTGGGCGGAAAACTGCCGTTCATCGGTCGGCATTGTCGAACACCTACCGGCAATACGCGCTAGGGTGTGACAAGGCCAAGGACCGGTGCAGCACTCACCGAGTGCGCGGAACCACCGGAGGGACCCGGTGTCCGCCCACCCCTGTTAGGCAAAGGAGTCGCGGGTGTCCAGCTCCGACATCTTCATCGGCGAGACCATCGGTACCGCCCTGCTCACCCTGCTCGGTGGCGGCGTGTGCGCCGCCGTGACACTCAAGAGCTCCAAGGCCCGCAACGCGGGCTGGCTGGCCATCACGTTCGGCTGGGGCTTCGCCGTCCTGATCGCCGCGTACGTCTCGGCCCCCCTGTCCGGCGCGCACCTCAACCCGGCGGTCACCGTCGGCATCGCCGTCAAGGACGGGGCCTGGGGCGATGTGCCGGTCTACTTCGCCGGACAGCTGCTGGGCGCCATGCTCGGCGCGGTCCTGATGTGGATCACCTACTACGGCCAGTTCCGCGTGCACCTGGCGGACCCCGAGCACATCCGCGACGCGAAGCTCGGCCCCGAGGACGCCCACCCGCACGACCAGGCCGGCCCCGTGCTGGGGGTCTTCTCCACCGGCCCCGAGATCCGCAACGTCGTGCAGAACCTCGCGACCGAGATAATCGGCACGGTCGTCCTGATCCTGGCCATCCTGACCCAGGGCCTCCAGGACGACGGCAAGGGCCTCGGTGTCATCGGCGTCCTGATCACCTCGTTCGTCGTCGTCGGCATCGGCCTCTCGCTCGGCGGCCCGACCGGCTACGCCATCAACCCGGTGCGCGACCTCGGCCCGCGCATCGTCCACGCCCTGCTGCCGCTTCCCAACAAGGGCGGCTCGGATTGGGGATACTCCTGGATCCCGGTGGTCGGCCCGCTCGTCGGTGCCGTCATCGCCGGTGGTCTGTACAACATCGCGTTCGCCTGATCAGCATCGGCAGTGATCGCAAGATCCGCACCGCTTTCCTGATTCCGCCTACTCACCAGACCTGCCAGGAGCAGCCATCATGACCAGCAGCACCGGCCCCTTCATCGCCGCGATCGACCAGGGCACCACCTCCTCCCGCTGCATCGTCTTCGACCGCGACGGCCGCATCGTCGCCGTCGACCAGAAGGAGCACGAGCAGATCTTCCCGAAGCCGGGCTGGGTCGAGCACGACGCCACCGAGATCTGGACCAACGTCCAGGAGGTCGTCGCCGGCGCCATCACCAAGGCCGCCCAGGACATCCCGGGCTTCACGTCCGCGGACGTCAAGGCCGTCGGCATCACCAACCAGCGCGAGACCACCCTCCTGTGGGACAAGAACACCGGCGAGCCGGTGCACAACGCGCTGGTCTGGCAGGACACCCGTACCGACGCCCTGTGCAAGGAGCTCGGCCGCAACGTCGGCCAGGACCGCTTCCGCCGCGAGACCGGCCTGCCGCTGGCGAGCTACTTCGCCGGCCCCAAGGTCCGCTGGCTGCTCGACAACGTCGAGGGCCTGCGCGAGCGCGCCGAGGCCGGCGACATCCTGTTCGGCACCATGGACTCGTGGGTCATCTGGAACCTCACGGGCGGCGCCCAGGGCGGCGTGCACGTCACCGACGTCACCAACGCCTCGCGCACCATGCTGATGAACCTGCACACCCTGGCCTGGGACGACAAGATCGCCGAGTCCATGGGCGTCCCGCTCAACGTCCTCCCGGAGATCAAGTCCTCCGCCGAGGTCTACGGCCACGTCAAGGACGGCGTGCTGGCCGGCGTCCCGGTCGCCTCGGCGCTCGGCGACCAGCAGGCCGCGCTGTTCGGCCAGACCTGTTTCGCCGAGGGCGAGGCGAAGTCCACGTACGGCACCGGCACGTTCATGCTCATGAACACCGGCGACAAGATCATCAACTCCTACAGCGGCCTGCTGACCACGGTCGGCTACCAGATCGGCGACGCGAAGCCGGTCTACGCGCTGGAGGGCTCCATCGCCGTCACCGGCTCGCTCGTCCAGTGGATGCGCGACCAGATGGGCCTGATCAAGTCCGCCGCCGAGATCGAGACGCTGGCCTCCTCCGTCGAGGACAACGGCGGCGCCTACTTCGTGCCGGCCTTCTCGGGCCTGTTCGCCCCGTACTGGCGCTCCGACGCCCGCGGCGTGATCGCCGGCCTCACCCGGTACGTCACCAAGGCGCACATCGCCCGTGCCGTCCTGGAGGCCACCGCCTGGCAGACCCGCGAGATCACCGACGCCATGACCAAGGACTCGGGCGTCGAGCTCGCGGCCCTCAAGGTCGACGGCGGCATGACCTCCAACAACCTGCTGATGCAGACGCTCTCGGACTTCCTGGACGCCCCCGTGGTGCGCCCGATGGTCGCCGAGACCACCTGCCTCGGCGCCGCCTACGCCGCCGGCCTGGCCGTCGGCTTCTGGCCCGACACCGACGCCCTGCGCGCCAACTGGCGCCGCGCGGCGGAGTGGACCCCGCGGATGCCCGCCGAGCAGCGGGACCGCGAGTACAAGAGCTGGCTCAAGGCCGTCGAGCGGTCCATGGGCTGGGTCGACGACGAAGACGCCAGCTGACCGCACGGCCGGCGCAATCGACGAGTAAGTAGGAGTCAAGGGATATGAGCAGCCTGCAGAGCGTTCCCGCACTGGGTTCGCACCCGACCGCCGGCTCGAACGCGAGCCGCGCCGAGACCCGTGAGCAGCTGGCCAAGGCCACGTACGACCTGCTGGTCATCGGCGGTGGAATCCTGGGCACCTCGGTGGCCTGGCACGCCGCGCAGTCGGGTCTGCGGGTCGCCATGGTGGACGCCGGCGACTTCGCCGGCGCCACTTCCTCGGCCTCCTCCAAGCTGGTCCACGGCGGTCTGCGCTACCTGCAGACCGGCGCGGTCAAGCTGGTCGCCGAGAACCACCACGAGCGCCGGGTGCTGGCCAAGGACGTGGCCCCGCACCTGGTCAACCCGCTCACCTTCTACCTGCCCGTCTACAAGGGCGGTCCGGTCGGCGCCGCGAAGCTGGGCGCCGGCGTGTTCGCCTACTCGGCGCTCTCCGCCTTCGGCGACGGCATCGGGAAGGTCATATCGCCCGCCCGTGCCGTCGCCGACAACCCCGGTCTGAAGACGGACAACCTCAAGGCCGTCGCCGTCTACTACGACCACCAGATGAACGACTCCCGCGTCGCCGTCATGACGGTCCGCGCGGCCGTCGAGTCCGGCGCGGTCGTCCTCAACCACGCCGAGGTCACCGGGCTGCGCACGACGCGGGGCCGGGTCACCGGCGCCGAGCTCAAGGACCGCCTCGACGGCACCGAGTTCGGGGTCGACGCCCGCGTCGTGCTCAACGCCACCGGCCCGTGGGTGGACCACCTGCGGCGCATGGAGGACAAGCACTCGATGCCGTCCATCCGCCTCTCCAAGGGCGCGCACATCGTGATGAAGCGCAAGTCGCCGTGGAAGGCCGCCATGGCCACCCCGATCGACAAGTACCGCATCACCTTCGCGCTCCCGTGGGAGGACCAGCTGCTGCTCGGCACCACGGACGAGGTGTACGAGGGCGACCCGGCGGACGTGCGCGCCACCGAGTCCGACATCCAGCAGATCCTGGACGAGGCGGCGTTCTCGGTGAAGGACGCCGACCTCGACCGCTCCCTGATGACGTACGCCTTCGCGGGCCTGCGGGTGCTGCCCGGCGGCCCCGGCGGCGTCGAGAAGGCCAAGCGCGAGACCGTCGTGTCCGAGGGCGCCGGCGGCATGCTGTCGGTGGCCGGCGGCAAGTGGACGACGTACCGCCACATCGGCCGCGTGGTCATGGACAAGCTGGCGAAGCTCCCGGGCAGCCCGCTGACCGAGGACATGGAGCCGGTCAAGTCGCTCGTGCGGCGGGTCCCGCTGCCCGGTGTCGCCAACCCGAACGCGGTCGCCCACCGCCTCCTCGTGGACCGCGAGCCCGGCTCCCGGATGGACCCGCTGACCGCGCGCCACCTGGCCTCCCACTACGGCTCGCTGGCGTTCGACATCGCCCGCATCGCCAACGAGGACCCGGAACTGGCCGAGCGCATCCACCCGGACGGCCCGGAGATCTGGGCGCAGGTCGCCTACGCCCGGGACAACGAGTGGGCCGAGACGGTCGACGACGTGCTGCGCCGGCGCACCACCGTCACCGTCCGCGGCCTGGACGACGCCGCCGTGCGCGCCCGGGTCGAGGAGATGCTGGGCCGCAGGGCATAGCTCTCACGCAGGTGGGGAAGAGGGGCGGTTCCGAGGGGAACCGCCCCTCTGTCGTGGGCTGTGGCTCGCGTCGTCCCAAGGCTTAGGCTGACCCACGTACACAAGGGGAACTTCGGAAGGAGACCTGGGTGATCGAGCTTGAGGGCGTGCCCGAGCTGATCGACCCGGTCATGGTGGCCGCGTTCGAGGGCTGGAACGACGCGGGTGACGCGGCCTCCGGTGCGGTCGCGCACCTGGACCGGGAGTGGAAGGGCGAGGTGTTCGCGGCGCTCGACGCCGAGGACTACTACGACTTCCAGGTCAACCGGCCGACGGTGTGGCTGGACAACGGGGTACGGAAGATCACATGGCCGACCACACGGCTCTCGGTGGTGCGGATCGGCGGCGCGAAGCCGCGCGACCTGGTGCTGGTGCGGGGCATCGAACCGTCCATGCGGTGGCGCTCGTTCTGCAACGAGATCCTCGGCTTCGCGCACGAGCTGGGTGTGGAGATGGTGGTCATCCTGGGCGCGCTGCTCGGGGACACCCCGCACACGCGCCCGGTGCCCGTGAGCGGGGTCACCTCGGACGCCGACCTGGCGCGGACGATGGACCTGGAGGAGACCAAGTACGAGGGCCCGACCGGCATCGTCGGCATCCTCCAGGAGGCGTGCACGCACGCGGGTGTACCCGCGGTCTCGCTCTGGGCGGCGGTGCCGCACTACGTCTCGCAGCCGCCGAACCCGAAGGCGACCCTGGCGCTGCTGAACCGGCTGGAGGACCTGATCGACATCCGGATCCCGCTGGGCGAGCTGCCGGAGGACGCTCGGGCGTGGCAGCTGGGCGTGGACCAGTTGGCCGCCGAGGACAGCGAGGTGGCGGAGTACGTCCAGACGCTGGAGGAGGCCCGGGACACGGCCGACCTGCCGGAGGCGTCGGGCGACGCCATCGCCCGCGAGTTCGAGCGGTACCTGCGGCGCCGTGACCCGGCGGCCGGTCCGGGCCCGGAGGCGGGCCCCGGCGACGGGTCGTACCTGCGGGACACCACCAGCGGCCTGACGCGCCCGCCGCGGCGCAAGCCGGACCCGTCCGGGGAGGACGCACAGCCCCCGGCCGCGGCTCCGCCGGAGGATGACACCCCGGACACCCCGGAGGCGTAGCCCCGGGGCCCCGCGCCGCGCGGGCGGGACCGGGGCCGCAGCGAAAGACGAGACGCAGGACGCCGGGC
>NZ_JBHXRU010000032.1:0-10030 GCF_042716255.1 Streptomyces sp. NPDC058662
GCTCGTACTGGACGTACCGCCGTGGTCCGCCAACGCCGCGAGGTGCCGTGCCGGGCGCCGCGACCCGGTGAACCTTTCCGGCCACGGCACTAGAGCACCGTCCCGGCCGCCGTCACCAGGGTGACCGCGGCCATCGCCGCCTGGGTGTCCCGGATCGCCGTGCGGACCCGCTCCGACGCCCAGTGGCCGGCGGCCGTCTCCGCCAGTCTCGGTGCGACCTGCCGGGCGGGTAGGTCGGGGAAGGCGAGCCCGTGCAGGCGGGCGGAGTGGATCAGGGCGATCAGGCCCGCCGTGCGCGTGTCCGGCTCGGCCCCGTCCAGGACGACGGCGGCCAGTCGCGCGCGCAGGGCGCCCTCGTACGAACCGTCCGTCCCGGGCCGCCGCCCGACCGGCGCCGCCCCCGGCGCCCGGTGCTGCTCCCCGGCGACCAGGCCGCGCCCCCGCAGACTGTCGAACGCGGCGCCCAGGGACGGCGTCCGGTCCTTCGTCAACCAGTCGGTGACCCGGCGCTTGTCGCGGCCCCGCAGCCACGCCTCGATCAGCCGGACGCGCCCGTCGAGCAGCGGATCGCCGGTGGGGGTGGTACCGGCCGGAGCCAGGTACTGGCCCGTCACCGCCACCCGTTCGGCCAGGACCAGTTCGAGCAGCAGGCCCCCGGCCACGGCCCAACTGACCGACTGCCGCTCCCGGACCGCCCCCGACGCGCCGTCCAGGGACAGCAGCATGATCTCCTCGGCCAGCGTGATCCTCATGAGCGGTACCCCCGTAGCTCGTGCGCCTCGCACAGGAGGACGCGCCGGATCCACGGAAAGTTCCGCAACCCGCCCGCGCCCCTTACGCCGAGCTCCGCTCCGGCCCGGTGTCCGGGCCCCGCGCCGGCCCTACCTCCGCGCCCCCACCCCCGGCGCGAAGTTCCCCTCGCCCAGGTCCTCGGCCAGCAGCCGCTTCGCGATGGCGTCGGCCGCGGCCCGCAGTTCGGCGCTCCGCGGCCGCCCGCGGTCCTTCTCCAGTCGGCTCCCGAGCCAGTCCGCCCACGCCGCCGAGATGACGGCGGCCTCCCGCTGCCCGCCCGCGGTGAGCGCGAAGAAGTCTCCCTCGCGGCTGAGATACCCCTCCTCGACCATCCGGTCGAAGGCCGGGAGCAGCACCTCGGGCGGCAGGTGGCGGCGCCCCGCGATGAGTCCCAGACTGGCGTGTCCGACGGTCCGGGTCATCAGTTCCACCTGCATCACCGTCCACGCGCCGGCCATGTCCAGCCGGGTGTCGGAGCCCTCGACGATGGCCCGCGCCTCCTGCGCCCCCATGGTCCGTACGAGCTTGCCGACCGCCAGCTCCAGCAGCTTGGCGGAGTTGCCCGATGCCGTGGCCGGCGACGCGAAGCCGTCGCCCATGTCCGTCGAGCCCGCCCGGGCGCTGTCGCGGAGCTTGACCTGCTTGAGGAAGAGCGCGACCACGAAGCCGAACACCGCGACCGGCACGGTCCACAGGAACACCGTCTGCAAGGCCTCCGCGTACGCCGCGATCACGGGCTCGGCCTGCGCCGGGTCCAGCCCGTGCACGCCCTCGGGGCTGGACGCCGCCGCGCCCAGGACGGCCGGATCGGCCCCGGTGGCCCGGGCCGCCTCGGCCACCGCCGCCTCCAGGCCGGGCCCCAGGCTGTTGGCGTAGATGGTGCCGAACACGGCGGTCCCGAAGGCGCTGCCGAGCGTACGGAAGAAGGTGACGCCGGAGGTCGCCGTGCCGAGGTCGGCGTAGTCCACGGTGTTCTGCACGGCGATGGTCAGCACCTGCATGCACAGGCCGATGCCGGTGCCCAGCACGAACATGTAGAGCGATTCCAGCCAGGTACTGGTGCCGGGCCCCATCAGCGAGAGCAGGTACAGGCCGAGGCCCATCACCGCGCAGCCCACGATGGGGAAGATCCGGTAGCGGCCGGTCCTGCTGGTGGCGTTGCCGCTGAAGACCGAGGCGATCAGCAGGCCGACGACCATCGGCAGGGTCCGCACCCCCGACACGGTCGCCGAGTCCCCGTCCACGTACTGGAGGTAGGTCGGCAGGAAGGTCATCGCTCCGAGCATCGCGAAGCCGACGACGAAGCTCAGGACGGAGCAGACCGAGAAGACCGGGTTGCGGAACAGCCGCATCGGGAGCATCGGTTCGGCGGCCCTGACCTCGGCGAGGCAGAACAGCGCCAGGGCCAGGACCCCGACCGCGAACAGGCCGATGATCACCGGCGAGGTCCAGGCGTACTCGTTGCCGCCCCAGCTCGTGGCCAGGATCAGGGCGCTCGCCCCGACCGATACCAGCGCGATGCCGAGATAGTCGATCACGGTCCTGCCCGCGGCCCGGACCGAGGGGATGGTGCGCGCGGCCGCGACCACGACCAGGATGGCGATGGGCACATTGACGTAGAAGCACCAGCGCCAGCTCAGGGAATCGGTGAACAGCCCGCCCAGGAGCGGTCCGATGACGGTGGCGACGCCGAAGACGGCGCCGATCGCGCCCTGGTACTTGCCCCGTTCGCGCAGCGGCACCACATCGGCGATGAGCGCCATCGCGGTGACCATCAGACCGCCCGCGCCGATGCCCTGGACTCCCCGCCACAGGATGAGGAGGGTCATGTTGCTCGCGAAACCGCACAGGAACGATCCGCTGATGAAGATGACCGCCGAGATCTGGAAGATGACCTTCCGGCCGAAGACATCGCCGAACTTACCGACCAGCACCGTCGCCACGGTCTCCGCGAGCAGGTACGCGGTCACCACCCAGGACATGTGGTCGCCGCCGCCGAGGTCGGCCACGATCGTGGGCAGGGCGGTGCCCACGATGGTCTGGTCGAGGGCGGCCAGCAGCACGCCCAGCATGATCGTTCCGAAGATGACGTTGCGCCGCCGACGGTCGAGCACGGGCGGCGCCGGCGCCGTGGCGGGGGCAGTGGTCACACCTGGCACTCTCACAGCGCCCCCGACCGGTCGCATGCCCGCCGGGCCCGTACGGGTGACCTCGCCCGATCCGCTCCGCGGCGGGTCGGGAGGGTCCCGGATCAGCGCAGGTAGCCCAGGCCCGGATGGACCGCCGCGTACCCGTCGAGCAGGCGCCGGGCCACCCCCACCGAGTCCACCAGGGGGTGCAGCGCGAAGGCCTTCACGGCGTCCGCCCGCGAACCGCTCGCCGAGGCGGCCAGGATTTCGCGCTCCACGGCCTTGACCGCCGTCACCAGCCCCACCGCGTGCAGCGGCAGCGGGGCCGCGCCGAGCGGATGGGCGCCGTTCGCGTCGACCAGGCAGGGGACCTCGATGACCGCCTCGCAATCCATGACGGACAGGGTGGAGCGGTTGCGGACGTTGAGGATCAATGTGGCCCGCTCGTCCCGGGCGATGGCCCGCATCAGGGCGAGCGCGACCTTCTCGTAGCCGCCCGACTCCAGGTCGCCCTCCTCGCGCCCGCCGGCGCCGGCGGCCTCGCGGTTCTCCGCCATGTACGTGGCCTCGCGCTCGGCCCGGGTGCGGTCCCAGGCGGCCAGGGCCGCGCCGGGCGGCTGCCCGGGCCGGCCCGCCTCGGCGTAGAAGCCGCGCTGCTGATCCCGCAGGAAGGCGCCCCGGGTCCGCTCCGCCTCCTGGTACGCCCGGACCGTGTCGCGGTTGAAGTAGTAGTAGTGCAGGTACTCGTTCGGGATCGCGCCGAGGGAGCGCAGCCACTCGGCTCCGAAGAGCCGGCCCTCCTCGAAGGACTCCAGCGCCGCCGTGTCGGCCAGCAGCCGGGGCAGTTCGTCGCGGCCGCCGATGCGCACGCCGCGGACCCAGCCCAGGTGGTTGAGGCCCACGTAGTCGATCCAGGCCTCCCCGGGCCGGGCTCCCAGCAGCCGGGCCAGGCGCCGCCCGAGCCCCACGGGTGAGTCGCAGATGCCGATCACCCGGTCCCCCAGCACCTCGGCCATGGCCTCCGTGACGAGCCCGGCCGGGTTGGTGAAGTTGATGACCCACGCGTCCGGCGCGATCCGGGCGATACGCGCCGCGACCTCGCGGGCCACGGGCACGGTCCGCAGGCCGTACGCGATACCGCCCGCGCCCACCGTCTCCTGCCCCAGCACGCCTTCGGCCAGGGCCACCCGCTCGTCCGCGGCGCGGCCGTCCAGGCCGCCGACGCGGATGGCGGAGAAGACGAAATCGGCGCCGCGCAGGGCTTCGTCGAGGTCCCCGGTGGCCGTGACGACCGGGGCGTCCGGCACGGCCGCCGCGGCCGCCTGGTCCGCGAGCACCCGGGCCATGGCGGTGAGCCGTCCGGCGTCCTCGTCGTAGAGCGTCACCCGGGAGACCCGGCCCTCGGCGTGGTCGCCGAGCAGGGCTCCGTACACGAGCGGCACCCGGAAGCCGCCCCCGCCGAGGATCGTCAGCCGCACGCCCTACCGCCTCTCACCAGTGCCGCACCACGCCGCGGTGCGGGTGCGCGCCGCTCCGGCGGCCGCGGAGTGCCGCGCCCACGCGCCGCGTGCCACGATCCGTGACATCCACGGCCCGTGACGCGCTCCGTGACAGCCGCGCTCCGCCGCACCCGGCGGCGCTCCCGCCGCATCCGCGGCTCGGAGGACCAGTGTCCCCCGTCCGGTCAGTCGCCGAGCGACGGCACGGCGCGCAGTCGGGCGCCGTGCTGCTGCACGCCCCCGCCGCCCCGGACGGGCCCCACCGGGCCGCCCTGTGACGCGGTGAGGATCAGCGTGATCCGGGTCAGTCCCATCGCGTCGAGCATCCGACTGCTTTCAGCCACCATCCGGCAGCGCGTCTGCCCCCACCGCGCGTCGGGGTGGCGCACCGTGCGCACCGCCCCGTCCCGTTCGGCGGCCTCGGCCCCGTGGGTGCTCAGCCAGTGCGGGACCCCGTACCGGTAGGCGGCCTCCATGAACGGGTCGCGGGCCACCTCCTGGCGGATGCTGCGCAGCCCCTCGTCGTCCGGGGCCCCGGCCAGCGCGGTCGCGAACTGCGCCAGCAGGGGTACACACCAGGCCGGTTCGTGGTCCTCCAGCACGCCGGCCGCGTCCGGGTGGAACAGCACGAAGCGCAGGAAGTTGTCGTCCGGCAGGGCCGTCGGGTGCGGCCGTACGGACAGGAAGAGCTGGTCGAAGGCCGAATTGGTGAGCGCGACGTCCCAGCGGTGGTCCACCAGGAAGCTCGGGTAGGGCGTGGACTCCATGAGGGCCGCGTAGTCGCACAGGTAGTCGCGCTGCGCGGGGTCCGCGGGCAGGCGGCTCTCCTCGGCCGCGCGCCACGTGGGCGGCGGGTCGCGGTCGACCATGATGCGGAACAGCCAGCAGCACTGGCGTTCGCTCATCTCCAACGCCTCTGCCAGGGCGAGCAGTTTGCGGTCCGTCCACTCCTTGACCAGGCCGCGCTCCCAGTTTCCGTACGCGCGCACGCTGATGCGCAGCCGTGCGGCCAGGTCCTCCTGGCTCAGGCCCAGTTCCTCGCGGCGCTGGCGCAAAATCTCCTTGCGTCGTTCCGACCGCACGACACCGCGTGCGGGTTCTTCGCCCGCCAGGCGGTCCTCACCGGCTCGGGCGAGGCCATCGGACGGGCCCACCGCTGCGAGATGTGGCACCGAGAGCTCCCCCTCCTCACGGTCTGGATCTTCAATTTCCGTGTGGCGATCCTGCTACCGACATCATTCGAGTGTCAACTATTGTGGCAATTCCGGCCTGTTGACAGCTCATTCCCGCCACAGCTGTGGCACGTTCTAGCCCTTCGGGTGGAGAACGGCTAGATTCCAGAAGCCGACCACGTGCTCGTACCGACCTCGCGCGATCTAGGAGAACCACTGGTGACAGACGGCTTCCCGGCTCCCGTCGCGGTGGCCCACGCACCCCTGGCCGCCACCGTCGCACGAGTCGCCGAACTCGCGGGCAAGATGGGCCGCGATCCGAACCAGGTCTTCGACCTGCGGCGGCTGTCCGAGGCGTCCGGCGTGCCCACGGACGTGGTCCGGACCCTGCTCGACGGCAGGCAGGCGGGCGAACCGGACCTGCAGACCCGCTTCCTCCAGCGCCTCGACCTGCTCCGGCGCACGCGGGTCAAACCCAACGGACGCCGCTACACGCAGCAGGAGATCGCGGACGGCGCCGGAATGTCCCGGCAGCAGGCCGGGGCCCTGATCAACGGCGACCGCAGGCCCACCATGGAGCACTGCGACGCGATCCAGCGCTTCTTCGGCGTCCACGCGGGATTCCTCACCGCCAACGACGCGGACGCCCTCACCGACGCCCTGCAGCGGACCGAGCAGCAGCTGCTCCAGGACTTCGCCGGGCGCGCGCGGGAGACCGTACCCGCCCCGGCCGCTTCGGCGGGCGATCCGCTGGCAAGACTCCTCCAGAACCACGGCGTGCGGGGCATCGCCTGGCGCGCCGCCCAACTCCCCAGCGACAAGCACCGGGACAAGGTGACCGAATGGCTCGACATGCTCCTCGAAAGCGTTAAACCGAACGAATCCTGACCCAGTCGAAAGTCTGGGTCTGTTCCTTGAGTCTGATCCGGATCCGCGCCGACGGGGAGAACGGTGAGCATAGGCAGAGAGCAGCGGCGGTTGTGCGGGGAGCTGGTGGCCGGCATCCGGCTGACCGCCCCCGTGGCGCCCGTGGACCTCTACGCCGCCCTCTGCGACGGCATGAGCAGGCACCGGGGCCGCCCCGTGGAGTTCCGGATGGCCTCGTTCCCGCCGGGGACGGCCAGCGGGCTGTGGCTCGACATGGCGGACCGCGACCTCGTGGTCATCGAGGACCGCACCGCGCCCGACCACCAGCTGGTGATCCTGGGACACGAGCTGTGGCACATGAAGGCCGGGCACTGCAGCCACCACGTCGACGGCGCCGCCGTCGCTGCCCGGCTGCTGACCGACCAGGCCGACCTCGGGGAGACGGTCCGCCGGGTCGCCGCGCGCACCCGCGCCGACGTACAGGAGGAGACCGAGGCGGAGACCTTCGGCCTGCTGCTCGGCAGCAGGTGCCGGAACTGGCTGGCCGGATCGTCGAGCCACCGCGCCCCGGCGCAGCGCGACCAGTTGGCGGGCCGGATCGAGGCCTCGCTCGGATACCGGGGGCACAGGACCGACCGTTGAACGGCAAGGACTACTACATTCCGGCAGCGGCGATGGCCGTCTCCCTGGCCTTCAAACTGCCCGCGCTGCGCACCAACTGGCGCGATCCGCTGCTGCGTTCGGTGTGCGCGCTGCTGGCCCTGGCCGGCGCGGTCTTCGCCTTCGCCGCCCCGCCCACCATCCTCGCGGTCAACCGCTGGACCGGCGTCGCCAACTTCTCGGCGCCCCTCGTGTACTGCCTGATCACCGCCTTCAGCGCCTCCTGCCTGGTCCTGGTCGTCAACTGGCGCGGAGGTCCGCCCGAACGCACCCGGCGCGTCTCCCGGCGCTGGATCCTGGGCTACAGCGCGGTGATCGCGGCGCTGATCGTGCTGTTCCTGCTGGGCGACGCCCCCGTGGAGCGGCTGCGGGACTTCGACACCTACTACGCGAACACCCCGTACATGCGCCAGATGATCGCCCTCTACCTGGGCGCGCACCACGTGGCCGCCGTCGTGATGGTGGCGATGTGCTGGCGCTGGTCGCTCCAGGTGCGCGGCTGGCTCCGGGTCGGCCTGGTGATCATCGTGTCCGGCTACGTGTTCAACCTGAGCTACGACGCCACCAAGATCTCGGCGGTCGTCGCGCGCTGGCTGGGCCACGACCTCGACGCCCTGAGCACCTCCGTCGCCCCGCCGCTCGCCGCCGTGGGAGCGCTGATCAGCGCGATGGGGTTCGTCGTCCCGCTCGTCTGCCAGCGGCTGTCGGACAACTGGCACATCTGGGGGACGTACCGCCGGCTGGGCACCCTCTGGCAGGAGGTGCGGACCGCCGTGCCCGGGTCCGCCGCCGGTGTCCGCATGTCCTGGTGGTCGGCCGCCGAGCTGCGGGTGATCCAGCGGGAGTCGGACATCCACGACGGATTCCTGCACCTGCGCCCGTACTTCGACCGCAGCCGCCACGACGACGCCCGAGCCCGTGCCGTCGCATCGGGGGACGACGAGGACACCGCCCGGGCGGTCGCCGACGCGGCCATGGTCGTGGCCGCCGTACGGGCCCGCTCCGCCGACCCCGAGGGCAAGGCCATCGGGGACGGCGAGGACGGCCCGGACGGCACGCCCGCCCCCGCCGACTGGCCGCGCGACCTGCTGCGGATCTCGCACGCCCTGCGGCACTCGCCGGTGGTCCAGGCGGACCGCCGGCGGGCGGCGGCCCCGGCGGGCCCCCGCCGGTAGGCGGCTCCTACGGGCCCGCCGGTAGGCGGCTCAGCGGGCGGCCGCCGACACCGCGAGCCGCGGGAAGAGGTCCTGGAACGGTCCGGCGGAGTCGGTCCCGTCCCGCCCGTAGGGCGCGTCGAAGCTCCACACCATGAACAGCAGGAAGACGATCAGCGCACTGAACAGCCCGGCCAGCAGCAGCTCCCGCCCGGACTTGCGGATCTGCAGGGTGAAGATCAGCCCGACCGTGACCACCCCGCCGACCAGCAGCCCGAACCACACCACGCCGGGCAGCGTGGACTCGTCGCTCTGGGTCCGCGAGTGGCGGGCGTCGTCCGCGGCCGCGATGTGGTCCAGCAGCGGCTGGTAGGCCTGCGCCTGGAGCTCGGTCGCCGGGCTCTGGTGGGTGACGTCGCTGCGCAGCTTGCCGAGCAGCTGGGCGCCCTCGGCCGAGGCGGTCTCGCCGGAGGTCAGCCGGGGCCAGTCGACGGCGACGGTGTGCGACACGTACGCGTCCACCTCGCCACGGATCCGGTCCCGCACGGGTGCCGGGTAGACGTCGGCGCGCTGGGTGACCTCGTACAGCGCCTGCGCCTCGCGGCGCACGCTGTCCTCGGCCGCGCCGCGGGCCTCCCAGACCCCGGCGATGGCCAGGCCGAGCACGATCGCGTAGACCACGCCCACCATCATCGTCATGTACTCGATGACGTCGGGGGTTTCGCTGGTGTCCTCGTCATCGGCGGCCCGGCGGTGCCGGATCGTGGTGATGGTGAGGACGACGGCGCAGACGAGCGCCATGGCGATGGCCAGGACCAGCCATTCGGACACGTGGATTCTCCCGGTGTGGATCGTGCGGAGCGTAGGGATCGTGCGGAGGGTGCGGATCGCGCGGCGGGTGCGTCCCGGTCGGCGCCCGCCGGGCGGGCGGGCGGGGCGGCCGTCAGCCGCGGCCCTTCGAGCGGGGGCGCAGGGCGGCCGCCGCGAGGACGGCCGGGGTGGTGACGACGACCATCAGCATCACGGTGGACAGGCCGTCCGGGCCGCGCCGCTCCAGAGCCACCGCGCGGTACGGGCGCACCCTGAAGGCGCTGGCGCGCGCGAGCGCGGCCGCCGGGCGCGGCGGTGCGGGTTCTTGTGGGTGGGCCGCGTCCGGGGCGGGCGGCTTCGGGTCCTCGGTCGCGACGGCCGGGGCGGGCGCCCGGGGGGCGGGCGGGTCCGGCGACCGGGGCGGGGCGTGGACCGGCGCGAGCGGCGGTACCGAGATCCGCCCCGGGTGCCGCACGGTGGGCCGGTTCGCCCCGGGCACGGTCGCCCGTACGGAGGGCCTCCCCGAGGGCGCCGGGGGACGGGCCGTGGGCGGCCCGGCGGCCGGCCGGCCCGGGCCCCCGCCCGGGACGCAGACGTCGACCCGGGCACCGTCGCCCGCGACCGCCACATGGCCGTGCAGCGGGCAGAGCACCGCCACCAGGCCCGCCCCGGCGAAGTACTGCCAAGCGGTCACCGCGCGTCCTCCCGATTCCGCAGCACTTGTAAGGGTTACGGCTGAAGAAACGATCACGAGGCGGGTTCGACACGCGGCAGACAGGTCAAGATCCTGGAGCAGGGGCCTTTTCCGGCCACCGGCCGCAGGGGCAGGGGCAGGCGGGAACGGCGGAGGGGGGGGGCCCCCCCGCGGGGGCGCCCCCCCCGGGGGGGCCGGGGTCGGGTCGGCCGGGGGGGTACCCCCCCTCGCGCGCCGGTGGGCAAACCGGGAA
>NZ_JBHXRU010000032.1:10040-66018 GCF_042716255.1 Streptomyces sp. NPDC058662
CCTGGTCATCCTCGGGGCGCTGGGGCTTTTCCCGCCCCCGGCCGGCGGGGGCGGGGGCTGGCGGTACGGGGGGGGGGGCCCCCCCCCGGGGGGCCGCCCCCCTCGGTGGCATGCCGGGAGAGGTCAGGCCTGCGGCGTACCGCCGAAGCGCTCGCGGTAGGACTCCAGGTCCTCGTCGGTGATCTTCGCGAAGAGCACCGGCGGCACCGTGAACGGCGTACCCGCCGGCACCGCGTCCAGCGCCTTGGCCTGCTCCGGGGTCACCCACGTCGCGGTGTCGCCGGCGAGCGTGAACGCGGAGCGCATGGCGCGCGCCGAGGCGGGGATGAACGGCTCGGACACCACCGAGTAGAGGTGGATGAGGTTCATCGCCGTGCGCAGGGTGAGCGCCGCGGCCTCGGGGTCCGTCTTGATCTCCAGCCAGGGGGCCTTCTCCTCCAGGTAGGAGTTTCCGGCCGACCACAGGGCGCGCAGCGCCGCCGCGGCCTTGCGGTACTGGAGGGTGTCCATGTGGCCCTCGTACTCGGCGAGCAGCTCGGCGATCTGCTCGCCCAGCCTGGCCTCCGCCTCTCCGGCGGCGTTGCCCGCGGGCACGTCGTCGCCGAAGCGCTTGCGGGAGAAGGACAGCACGCGGTTGACGAAGTTGCCGAGAGTGTCGGCCAGGTCCTTGTTGACCGTCGCGGTGAAGTGCTCCCACGTGAAGGACGAGTCGTCGGACTCGGGCGCGTTGGCGATGAGGAAGTAGCGCCAGTAGTCGGCCGGGAGGATCTCCAGCGCCTGGTCGGTGAAGACGCCGCGCTTCTGCGAGGTGGAGAACTTGCCGCCGTAGTACGTCAGCCAGTTGAAGGCCTTGACGTAGTCGACCATCTTCCACGGCTCGCGGACGCCCAGCTCCGTGGCCGGGAACATCACGGTGTGGAAGGGGACGTTGTCCTTCGCCATGAACTGGGTGTAGCGGACGTCCTCGGCCTCGTACCACCACGCCTTGTAGTCGCGGGCGGCCGGGTCGGCGTCCGCCCACTCCTTGGTCGCGGCGATGTACTCGATCGGCGCGTCGAACCAGACGTAGAAGACCTTGCCCTCGGCGGCCAGTTCGGGCCAGGTGTCGGCCGGGACGGGGACGCCCCAGTCGAGGTCACGGGTGATGGCGCGGTCGTGCAGGCCCTCGGTCAGCCACTTGCGGGCGATGGAGGACGCGAGCTGCGGCCACTCCTCCTCGTGCCGCGCGACCCAGGCCTCGACCTCGTGCTGGAGCGCGGACTGGAGGAGGAACAGGTGCTTGGTCTCGCGCACCTCCAGCTCGGTGGAGCCGGAGATGGCCGAGCGGGGCTCGATCAGGTCCGTGGGGTCCAGGACGCGGGTGCAGTTCTCGCACTGGTCGCCGCGGGCCTTGTCGTAACCGCAGTGCGGGCAGGTGCCCTCGACGTAGCGGTCCGGCAGGAAGCGGCCGTCGGCGGGCGAGTACACCTGCCGGATCGCGCGCTCCTCGATGAAGCCGTTCTCCTGGAGTCGGCGCGCGAAGTGCTGGGTGATCTCCGCGTTCTGCGCCGAGGAACTGCGGCCGAAGTAGTCGAAGGACAGCGCGAAGCCGTCGTAAACCGCCTTCTGGGCGTCGTGGGCCTGCGCGCAGAACTCGGCGACCGAGATGCCGGCTTCCTTCGCGGCGAGTTCGGCGGGGGTGCCGTGCTCGTCGGTGGCGCAGATGTAGAGGACGTCGTGGCCGCGCTGGCGGAGGTACCGGGAGTACACATCCGCCGGAAGCATCGACCCGACCATGTTGCCCAGGTGCTTGATCCCGTTGATGTACGGAAGCGCGCTGGTGATCAGGTGTCGAGCCATCCTCGGATGCTCCATTTCATCTGCTGCGGTGCAGCGTGGCGTGACGGTGTGTGAGTGCGGTTCATCGTATCGAACCGCCGAAAGGCCACGCGCCGCATTTGTTCATGGGTGGGGGTAACGCAAAAGCGAGGGCAGTGACCTCTCCGTCACGGCCCTCGCGATGGGCCCATGCTACAGCCGGACGACAGGGCGCCCCGACCGGCGTCCGGGGGCCGGACGGCCGGGCGTGCGGGGGCCGGACCGCCGCGGTGCCCGGGGTTGGCCCGCCCCGGTGTCCGGGGGCGGACGACGGGTCCGGGCCCGGTGGAGCCAGTGTCCCGGGCCCCGGCGGTGCCAGTGTCCCGGGCTCCGCCGGGGTCCGGACCCGGCCGCGGCGGTGCCTGTGTCGCGGGCCCGCGGCGCCCGTGTCCGGACCCCGGCGGAGCACGTCGGTCCCGGCCGCCGTCCGCACCGTCGAGGGCCGTGATCCGGCCGCCTCCGGCGAGGCGGCCGGTGAGGGCGACCGGGGTGCCGGCCGGCCCGGCGGGCACGACCAGGCTCCGGCCGTTCGCCTCCGCCCGGACCGCGCCCGTCGCCGTGATACCGGTGACCTCCCGGCTCCCGGCGGCGAGCAGGTACGTACGGCAGGCCGGGGAGCGCCAGCGCGTGCCCGCGAGCACGTGCTGCCCGAACCGCCCGCACGCCGCCGTGTCCCGGACGCGCACCACATCCTGCGCCGGACCGGCGGGCGGGCGCAGCTGGACCAGGACGTCCCCGGTTCCCGCCCAGGCGGAGGCCCGCGTACAGGACCACACGGCCCGGCCGCCGCCGTCGGGCAGGTCCGGGGCGGCGAAGTCCCAGATGTTGACGGCGCGGACCCCGCCGCCACCGGACTCCCCCAGCCGGCACGCGGCAGCGGCCCACGCGGCGCGCGCCGCCGGCCCAGTGGCCTCGCGGGGCTGCCGGGCGGGCACCGCCCCCGGTTCGTCGGGCAGCGGCGTGTGGGTGAGGTGGACGGGGGACAGCGCGCCCAGGTCGGCGAGGACGAAGGCGTGCTTCTCGACGATGCGGGGGGAGGAGGTGAGTTCCAGTACGGGACTGGTGGCGCAGGCCCCGCCGGTACGCGGAACCTCGGCCGGCGCGGTGACCCCGTCCGCGGCGACGGCGAGCGGCGCGGTCCCGTCCCCGGCCCGGAGCAGGTCGCGGGTGCCGGCGCGGGCGATCCACGGCGCGAGCAGGTACCGGGCGGTCGCCCCGCCGGGTGCCCGGGTGAGGACCAGTGCGGCGGCGGTGGTGACCCCCGCCTCGTCGGTCCGGGCGAAGTGCAGCTCGCGCCCGCGCCCGGCGCCTTCGGCCCGCACCGGCTCCGCGTAGCGGACCACCCGGTCGCCCTCGCCCAGCAGCACCACCGCGCGGCCGTCGGCGTCCCCCGCGTACAGCAGCCGCGGCGAGTGCGCCGGCGGTGCGGTGGAGGCGCCGGGGGCGGCCGTGACCGGGACGCCGTCCGGCGGGTCCGCCCAGGCGCCGAGGGCCCGCGCGAGCAGCGCCGCGTCGGCGGTGCGCCCGCCCCGGGCCGGCCAGGCCGTGAAGTCGACCCGGGCCGTGTCGGCCCAGGCCTCGGCCGGGACACGGACCAGCCGGGCGGGGTCCAGGGCACCGGCGGCGGCCGGTCCGGCGGCGGGCGCCCGAACGGGTCCCGGCGCCGGGGTGCCGGAAGCGAGCGCCCCGGTCACCACGGCGAGCGCGGCGGTCGCGGCCCACCCGGCCCGCACCCGGCGCCGCCGGCGCAGCAGGTCGGAGGGCCGGGCGCTCACCACGCTGGCGTCGAACTCGGGGTTGCGCAGGGCATGCAGGAGCGTTTCGTCCACCGCGACGGCGAGGGCCGCGCGCACCGCGTCCGCCGGGTCGCCGGCCCCGGCGGCGCGCAGCAGCCGTACGACGGCCTCCTCGGGCACCCCGTCGAGCCGGTGCAGCGCGAAGGAGGCCCGTACGGGGCCGGGGGTGCCCGCCAGTACCCGGTCGGCCTCGTCGATGCCGCCCGCCGGGGGCCACAGCCGCAGCCCCCAGACGAAGGGCGGGACGGGCGGGCGGCCGATCCGGCCCAGGCTCGCGCGGATCCGCCCGGCCGGGGCCAGGGCGGCGCGGAGCACGCGTACGCGGACCTCGGCCAGCGGGCCGCCGGGGCCGTCCGGCCCGGCGCCGGCTGCCGCACCGGTGGCCGCCGCGCGGGGAAGCGCGCGCTGCACGGCCCGGTGCGCGAGCAGGACGCGGGCGTGCCGTCCGAGGGTGTCGGGGAGGGTGAGGTAGGCGAGGCGCACCAGTTGGGGGTACTTCTCGACGAGGACCGCCTCCGCCCGCTCGACGGCGGTACCGGAGCCGGTGGCGGCGGTACCGGAGCGGGGGTCCCGGGCGGGACCGGGGCCGGAGCGGGGGTGGGAGCCGGGGTCGGAGCCCGATCGGTGTGATGTGGCCACGTCCGACGAACGAGGGAATCATGGGATGGTCACACGCCGTGCGCGCGCCCATGAGAGCGGCATATGCGTATGCGCTGGTTGAGCCCCTGCTCGATCGACATTGATCACAGGTCGATCATCACCGACCGTAATCCTTCCAGGTTTCCTCTCTGCGCCCCCCGAGTGCGCCCGCGCTGCTTTCCTGTTCAACGCGCCCAGGGGATGAGGTGGAACGGTGAGCGATGGTGGTCCGGAGGAGTCCGGTGGAGCCGTGGGGCTGCCGAGCCGGCACCGGCGGCGGACGCCCATGAGCCAGTGGGATCCGACGTCGCGCCTGTCGTACTGGGCCTTCCACGCCAACCGGCGGCCCGCGTACATGCGCTTCGCGTACCTGCAGCTGGGTTCCGACGCGGCTGCCGAGGAAGCGGTGGACGCCACCTTCGACTCGATCATGAACGAGTGGCCGCGCATGCTGCACATGGACCGCCTCGACGCCTACGCGTGGACCGTCCTCAAACTCTGCCTGGTGGACCGTCAGCACCGGCGCAGCCCGTGGCCCGAGCCGATGGACATCAGCGCCTTCGAGGCCGCGCTCAAGGAAGCCCACGCCGATCAGTACGAGGTGCTGACCGACACCATCCGCTTCTACTCCGCCGTGTCCCGGCTCGTCGAGCGGCAGCGCGACGCGGTGCTGCTGCGGTACGGCCTCCAGTGCACCCCCGGCGAGGCCGCCGCCGTGATGGGCGTCGACGAGGGGACCGTCCGCTCGCAGCTCGGCCAGGCCCACCGCCGACTCGCCCGCCTGCTCGACACGTCCGCCGAGTCATGAGGCGGTACGAGGGGCACGAGCGGCGGGACGACGACGGCACCTCCCGCTCCCTGGCCGACTTCCTGGCCCGGGCGGTCGTCCGCGACCGCTACCCGTACTACGACCTCGGCGCGGCCGAGGCCCGGCTGCTGCGCGCCACGCGGCACTCGCCCGTGCCCGGGCACCGCACCAGGCGCCGCGCCGCGTACGGCTGGAGCGACCCCGCCCGGGAGTGCCCCCTCGACGCGGAACGGGCCCGGCGCGACCTCAAGGCCGCCTGCCTGGCCGCCGTGTGCGCGCCGAAGGCGGGGGCGCAGCTCGACTCCTTCGTCGCCGACGGGCGCACCGACCTGGTCGGCGCGGCCGTCTTCGGCTGCCTGCTCCACCTCGCCGGGCTCCGCGAGGGCGCGCGGTTCTGGTGGCAGTTCGCGGCCGGTTCGGGCAGCTCCCGGACCTCCGCGGCCGCGTACTGCCTCTTCCTCGACCACTCCCGGCGCGGCGAGCACCACGACGCCCGGTTCTGGGCGCGCGAGCTGGGCCGCCGCGGGTTCAGGCCGGGCGGGCGCAGGGACTTCCGGGAGGTGCGGCTGTGCGCGCAAGCGGCCGTCCTGCGCTACGTCGACCAGTGCGACGATCCTGATCTGGGCCCGGTACCGCTTCCCCGGCCGGGACTGTCCTCGGTGGTGGCCGCGTTCCTGCCGCCCCCGCCCGTCACCGTGCGGGTGGCCGCGCCGGTGGAGCCCCCGCCGGCCGCCGGCCCGCTGCGCCACCCGGCGCTCACGGCCGCCGCCCGCGGCACCTCCGTCCAGGCGGGCACCGGTGCGGCGCTGGCGGAGGCGCGCCGGGCGCTGGCCGTCGTACAGGTCCTGGAACGGCACCCGTTGGGCGTACGGGTCGGCCGGCTCGGCCGGGAGAGCGGGCTGACCGAGGCCGCCCTGCGCCCGCTGCTGGCCATGCTGTGCGAGGAGGAGTACGCCTACCGCCCGGGCGCCGGCGTGTTCGCGCCCGGGCCGGCCCTCGACCGGCTCGCCGCGCCCGGTGGGCAGGGCCTGTCACGGCAGCTCCAGCGCACCCTGGCACTGGCGCGGGACAGCGCGGGCGCCGCCGTGTACCTCAGCCGGTACGCGGAGGGCGAGGTCCGGATCACGCAGATGGCGGACGGTCCGGCGACGCCCCCGGTGCGCGAGTGGGTGGACTTCCGGGCGGCCGCGCACGCGAGCGCGGTGGGCAAGTGCCTGCTGACCCAGCTCGACCACGACGGCCGCGCCGACCACGTGGCGCGGCACCGTCCCGCGCGGCTCACTCCGCAGACCATCACCGACAGCCGGGCCCTGTTCACCGCGCTGGACGCGGTGGCCCCCGGCGCCCCGGTCTTCGACCTGCTGGAGTACTCGCCGGGAGTCGTCTGCGCGGCGGTGCCGATCACGATCGGCGACGCGGCCGGGAGCCTGGCGCTGTCCCTCCCGGCGGCCCACGCCCACCGGCTCCGCTCGGCGACCGCGTCCCTGCGCCGCAAGGCGGTACCGGTCCTCCTCGCGCTCCTGCTGACAGGTGCGATCCCCCCGGACGCCCCGCAGGCGGAGCCTGCCTCCCCCGGCGCGGACCCCGATCCCGTGCCGGAACCCCCCGAGCCGCGGATCCCCGTCACCCCGGAGACGCTGCGGTACCTGCGCCGCCTGTTCCGCACCCGCCTGACCGGCGCGGCCGCCTCTCCGGGAGGCCCGCACCTGGTCAGCGACACCATGGCCGCCGCCGCCTACCTCTTCGACGCCGTCCCGGAGTCCGGGACCCCCCGCCTGTCGCTCCCCCACACCTTCACCCCGGTCGCCCCGGGCACCCTGACCACCCCGAGCGGCCTGGTGGTCCTCCGCACCTGAGCGGCCGGGGCCCCGGAGGCCCCGGCCGGGTACCGACCGGTGCCATGGCCCCGCCGCCGTCACAGACACCGGGGACAGCGAAAAGCCCCCAGTTCCCTGGGGGCTTTCGTTGTGGTGTCCGAGGGGGGACTTGAACCCCCACGCCCGATAAAGGGCACTAGCACCTCAAGCTAGCGCGTCTGCCATTCCGCCACCCGGACCAGGTGGTCGGCCCCGGTTTCCCGCGGCGACATGGACAACCATAGCAAAGGATCGGCGGGCCTCCGACCACTTATCGGGGTGCTCAGCGCCCCGCCACGCCGTGCTGACCTGCGGGCATACGGCGACGGCCACGGCGGGACGGAGCGTCTCGCCGTGGCCGTCGGTGCGGGCCGGGTGCCGTCAGGGGCAGCGGATGACCTGGCCGGCGTACGAGAGGTTGCCGCCGAAGCCGAAGAGGAGCACCGGGGCTCCGGAGGGGATCTCCCCGCGCTGGACCAGTTTGGACAGGGCCATCGGGATGCTGCCTGCCGAGGTGTTGCCGGAGTCGACCACATCGCGGGCGACCACGGCGTTCACGGCGCCGATCTTGGCGGCGAGGGGTTCGATGATCCGCAGGTTGGCCTGGTGCAGGACGACGCCGGCCAGGTCCTCCGGTGTGATCCCGGCCTTCTCGCAGACCTTGCGGGCGAGCGCCGGCAGGCGGCTGGTGGTCCAGCGGTAGACGGACTGGCCCTCCTGCGCGAAGACCGGGGGCGAGCCCTCGATCCGGACCGCGTGGCCCATCTCGGGCACCGATCCCCACAGCACGGGTCCGATGCCGGGCTCCTCGCAGGCCTCGACCACGGCGGCGCCCGCGCCGTCCCCGGTCAGGACGCAGGTGCTGCGGTCCGTCCAGTCGGTGATCTCGGTCATCTTGTCCGAGCCGATGACCAGCGCGCGGGTGGCGGATCCGGCCCGGATGGCGTGGTCGGCGGTGGCGAGGGCGTGCGTGAAGCCCGAGCAGACCACGTTGAGGTCCATGACGGCGGGGCCGCCGCCCATGCCGAGCTTGGCCGCGACGCGGGCGGCCATGTTGGGCGACCGGTCGATGGCGGTGGAGGTGGCCACCAGGACGAGGTCGATGTCGTCCGGGGTCAGTCCGGCGCCGGCGAGGGCCTTGCCGGCCGCCTGGTAGGCCAGCTCGTCCACCGGCTCGTCCGGGCCCGCCATGTGGCGGGTCTTGATGCCGACGCGGGATCGGATCCACTCGTCGGTGGTGTCGACCATCGCCGCGAGGTCCTCGTTGGTGAGCACTCTCGCGGGCTGGTAGTGCCCTAGCGCCACCACGCGTGAACCGGTCATGGGCGGGGTCCCCCCTCGTACGGAAGTCAGGATCAACCAGCTTTGCCTGCTACCGGTGGGTACGAGTGCGCGTGATCCCACAGGATTCGGGCACTGGAATTTGGAGATTCCCGAGGATCCACCTGCCGAGGGCCCCGTGCGAAGCGGAACCGCGACAATGAGCGTGTCGGGTGCTGCACGAGAACCGAAGGGGTGGGCTGATCACCATGGGACGGGTTACCGAGCGTCGCCGCGTCGTGCGGATCCGGAACGGCCAGGTCGGGGTCCGTCCGGACACGCTGGTGGCCGAGGAGCCGCTGGAGATACGCCTGAACGGCAAACCGCTGGCCGTCACGATGCGCACCCCGGGGGACGACTTCGCGCTGGCGGTGGGCTTCCTCGTCAGCGAGGGCGTGCTGGCCCGCGCCACCGACCTCCAGGCCGTCACCTACTGCGAGGGACAGGCGGAGGACGGTTCGAACACCTACAACGTCGTCAACGTGCGGCTGGCGGCCGGGGTTCCCGTGCCCGACATCACGCTGGAACGGAACGTCTACACCACCTCGTCCTGCGGCCTGTGCGGCAAGGCGAGCCTCGACGCCGTCCGTACGGCGACCCGCTTCCCGGGGATCGCCGCCGATCCGGTACGGGTCCCCGCCGAGCTCCTCGGAAAGCTGCCGGACCGGCTCCGGGCGGCGCAGAAGGTCTTCGACCGCACGGGCGGGCTGCACGCGGCCGGGCTGTTCACCGCGGAGGGCGAGCTGATCGACGTACGGGAGGACGTGGGCCGGCACAACGCCGTCGACAAGATCATCGGGCGGGCGTTCCAGGCCGGCCGCCTTCCGCTGGCGGGCACGGTCCTGCTGGTGTCGAGCCGTGCCTCCTTCGAACTCGCGCAGAAGGCGGTGATGGCCGGCATCCCGGTGCTCGCGGCCGTCTCGGCGCCCTCGTCGCTGGCGGTGGACCTGGCGCTGGAGTCGGGGCTGACGCTGGTCGGGTTCCTGCGCGGGCCGGACATGAACGTCTACGCGGGCGAGGAACGGATCACCCTGTAGCGGAGGCGGGCGAGACCGCCCCGGGGGCGCCGTGCGCCCGGACCGCAGCGGCATCGGGGGGCGGGGCGGCGGGCGGCGGGCGGTGGCGCACCGGGGCGCAGGGCGGCGGGGCCGGTCAGCGGCCGCGGCGGGAGCGGCGCGCGGAGGCGGGGGCCGGGTCGGTTTGCGGCGGGTCGATCCGGTGGAGGTCCAGGGTCGCCGGGACCGGGGTGCTGCCGGGGCCGCCTGTGGCGGCCCAGGCGATGACCTCGTCGGTGGCGGTGTCGTCCAGGGCCCAGCCGAACCACACCGCGCGGGCACCCCGGCGGCGGGCCTCGCTGGTGGGCTGGACCACGATGACGTTCGCCTGGGCGCAGGGGCCGAGGCATTCGCTCGTACGGACGGCCAGGCGTCCCCCCGAGGCGGCGGCGGCCTCGCGCAGCCGGGCGAGCTGGCCGGCGTGGTCGGAGCCGGGATTCTTGCGGGGGTCACCGCAGCAGCAGCCGCGGCACACCACCAGGGTGCAGGGGCGTTCGGCGCGGGCGGCGAGCGGGCGTATCCAGGTCACCGCCGCACGCTACCGGGCCCGGGGCGCGGGCTGTTGGACCTGCGGCGAGACCTCCGCCACACGGTCGGGGGCGACGTCGGGATCCGCGGCGTGGCGGCGGGCCAGAACCGCGCAGACCATCAGCTGCATCTGGTGGAACAGCATGAGCGGGAGGGCGGCGAGGCCGGCCTGGGCCCCGAACAGCACGCTGGCCATGGGCAGTCCGGCGGCGAGGCTCTTCTTCGACCCGGCGAACTGGACGGCGACGCGGTCCGCCCGGTCGAAACCGAGCCGCTTCGCGCCGTACCAGGTGGCGAGGAGCATGAGGGCGAGGAGCACGGCCTCGACGAGCAGCAGGGCGCCGAGGCGCGGGACGCTGACCTGGTGCCAGATGCCCGCGACCATGCCCGCGCTGAACGCGGCGTAGACCACCAGCAGGATGGAGCCGCGGTCGACACGGCCGAGGACCTTCCTGTGGTGGCCGAGGAAGCCGCCCACCCAGCGGCGCAGGACCTGCCCGAGCAGGAAGGGCAGCAGGAGCTGGAGGCCGATCCGCAGCAGGGAGTCGGAGGAGAACCCGCCCGCCTCGCCGCCGAGGAGGGCGGTGGCGAGGAGGGGGGTGAGCAGGATCCCGGCGAGGCTGGAGAAGGATCCGGCGCACAGGGCGGCAGGGACGTTGCCGCGGGCGATCGAGGTGAAGGCGATGGACGACTGGATGGTCGAGGGGACCATGCAGAGGAAGAGGAGACCGCTGTGGAGCGCGGGGGTGAGGAGGGTGGGCACCAGGGCGCCGGCGGCCAGGCCGAGGAGGGGGAAGAGCAGGAACGTGCAGGCCAGCACGGTCACGTGCAGCCGCCAGTGGCGCAGGCCGTCGAGGACCTCGCGGCTGGAGAGCCGGGCTCCGTAGAGGAAGAAGAGCAGGGCCACGGCCGCGGTGGAGGCGCCGCCGGCGACGGTCGCGGCGAGGCCGCGGGCCGGGACCAGGGCGGCGAGCCCGACGGTACCGAGCAGGGCCAGTACGTACGGGTCCAGGGGCAGCCGGGCGGGGAGGAGCGGGCGGCGCATGTGCGGGGTGCTCACTTGCTGTCGGGGACCGCGGGCGGGTCGGGTCGGTGGCGGCGCGGCGGCGGCCGGTCCGGTGGTCGGCCACCCGTCCACCTCCCATGGTCGGGGGTGGAGCGGTGATCGGGAACCACGCACACCGCACTCACTGCCATCGGGCTCCGTGATGACCGAAGGCCGCGTCGGGCGGGCCGGCGGCTCGCGGGGAGGGACGTGGGGCCCGCTCCCGGCCGGGCCTTAGCCTGGGCGGCATGTACGAACCCGTGCAGTTGCGCACGTTCCTGGCGGTGGCCCAGACGCTGAGCTTCACGCAGGCCGCGGGGCGGATCGGCGTACGGCAGTCCACGGTGAGCCAGCACGTGCGGCGGCTGGAGGAGGCGACGGGCCGGCTGCTGTTCGTACGGGACACGCACAGCGTGGCGCTGACGGAGGACGGCGAGGCGCTGCTGGGTTTCGCGCGGACGATCCTGGAGGCGCACGAGCGGGCGGCGGCCTTCTTCGCGGGGACCCGGTTGCGGGGACGGTTGCGGTTCGGGGCGTCGGAGGACTTCGTACTGACGCGGCTGCCGGAGATCCTGGAGGGCTTCCGGCACCAGCACCCCGAGGTGGACCTGGAGTTGTCGGTGGAGCTGTCCGGGACGCTGCACGAGCGGCTGGACGCGGGGCGGCTCGACCTGGTGCTGGCGAAGCGGCGGGGGCCGGGGGACGAACGGGGGCGCCTGGTCTGGCGGGACCGGATGGTGTGGATCGGGGCGCGGGGGGTGCGGGTCGACCCGGAGCGGCCGGTGCCGCTGATCGTCTTCCCGCCGCCGGGGATCACGCGGGCCCGCGCGCTGGACGTGCTGGAGCGCGCCGGGCGGGAGTGGCGGATCGCCTGTACGAGCGGCAGCCTGAGCGGACTGGTCGCGGCTGCCCGGGCGGGATTGGGCGTGATGGCCCACACCCGGGGGCTGATCCCGCCCGGCCTGGTCCGTGTGGGAGGGCTCCCGGAGCTGGGGTCGGTGGAGTTCGCCCTGCTCAGGGGCGCGCAGGGCGGAGCGGCGGCGGAAGCCCTGGCGGCGGCGATCCTCTCGGGCGCGGACCGCCTGACGGCCGGCGGCCCGCACCCCTGACCACCGGGCCCCTTCCGACGGCCGGCGGCGCGCCCCCATGATCCCCGGGCCCCTCCCGACGGCCGGCGGCCCGCACCCCTGACCCCCGGGCCCCGCCCGACGGCCGGCGGCGCGCCCCGGCCCCCGAATCCCGGGCGAAGTGGCAGGTCACCGGGCTGTACCGGCGGGGGGATCTTGTGGAGGTTTCCGAAGGGGTGACGGGCGGCCGGGTCGGTGGGATAGCGTCGCCGCCCTGCCGTGGAGAGGAGCGGGTCTTGCGCGAGATCACCGTCCCGCCGGTCGTCACGGGCGCGCCCGTCGGCGGGCTGGCCGACACCGTCTTCCTGCACGCCCGGACCGACCCGGACCGGGTCGTCCTCGGGCGGAAGACCGACGGCCGCTGGCGGGACGTGACCTCGGGCGAGCTAGCCGCCGAGGTGCTGGCGCTCGCCAAGGGCCTGCTGGCCCAGGGAGTGCGGTTCGGGGACCGGGTCGCCATCATGTCCCGTACCCGGTACGAGTGGACGCTCTTCGACTTCGCCCTGTGGGCGGTGGGCGCGCAGCCCGTACCCGTCTACCCGACCTCCTCCACCGAGCAGGTCCACTGGATCCTCCACGACTCCGGGTGCACGGCCTGCGTGGTGGAGAACGAGGACCAGGCCATGACGGTGGGTTCGGTCATCGACCGCCTCCCCTCCCTGCGGCGCCTGTGGCAGCTCGACGCCGGGGCCGTGGACGCCCTCGTCGCCGACGGGCTCGGCGTCGCCGAGGACGTGGTGCACCGCCACCGCGCGGCCGTGACGCCCGACGCGACCGCCACCGTCATCTACACCTCCGGGACCACGGGGCGGCCCAAGGGCTGCGTGCTGACGCACGCGAACTTCATGTACGAGGCCGACACCATGGTGGCCCGGTGGGAGTCCGTCTTCCAGGCCGGGCCCGGCGAGCAGCCGTCCACGCTGCTCTTCCTCCCGCTGGCGCACGTGTTCGGCCGGATGGTGGAGGTGGCCGCCGTACGGGCGCGGGTCAAGCTGGGGCACCAGCCGGTGCTGGCGACGGCCGAGTTGCTGCCGGATCTGGCCGCCTTTCGGCCGACGTTCGTGCTCGGGGTCCCGTACGTCTTCGAGAAGGTGTTCGCGGCCGCGCGCCGCAAGGCGGAGGCGGACGGCCGCGTCGGCCCCTTCGACCGGGCGGTGGAGACGGCCGTTCGGTACGCGGAGGCGCGGGAGCAGAAGGCCTTCGGTACCGGGCCGGGCCCCTCGGCGGGGCTGCGGATGGAGCACCAGTTCTTCGAGAAGCTGGTGTACGGGAAGGTGCGCGAGGCGATGGGCGGCCGGGTGCGCCACGCCATGTCGGGCGGGTCGGCGATGTCGCGCCGCCTCGGGCTGTTCTTCGACGGCGCCGGGATCACGGTGTTCGAGGGGTACGGGCTGACCGAGTCGTGCGCGGCGGCGACCGCGAACCCGCCGGGGGCGACGAAGTACGGCACGGTGGGCCTGCCGATCCCGGGCAGTTCGGTGCACATCGCGGACGACGGGGAGGTGTGGCTGCACGGCGGCCACATCTTCTCCGGGTACCTGGGCGATCCCCGCGCCACCGGGGAGGTGCTGCGGGGCGGCTGGCTGGCGACCGGGGACCTGGGGCGGCTGGACGAGGACGGCTACCTCGTCATCACCGGGCGGAAGAAGGAGATCCTCGTGACCTCCAACGGGAAGAGCGTCTCCCCGGTCGCCCTGGAGGAACGGGTGCGTTCGCACCCGCTGGTGTCCCAGTGCGTACTGGTGGGCAACGACCGGCCGTACATCGCGGCCCTGCTCACCCTGGACATGGAGGGGATCGCGCACTGGCTGTCGCTGCGCGGGCGCCCGCAGCTCCCGGCGGCGGCCCTGGTGGACGACGCGGATCTGACGGCGGAGGTCCGGCGGGCGGTGGTGGCCGCCAACACCCTGGTCTCGCAGGCGGAGGCGATCCGCACGTTCCGGGTGCTGGGAGAGGAGTTCACCGAGGAGCGGGGACTGCTGACGCCGTCCTTGAAGCTCAAGCGCCGGGCGATCGAGAAGGCGTACGCGCGGGAAGTGGCGGCCCTGTACCAGTCCTGAGCCCCGCCCCCGCCTCCTTCCCCTCCCCTTCCCCACCGCCCGCCCCGCTCCCTTCCCCGATCCCGCCGACCGGCCCTCACACTGATCTGACGGTTCGTCATTAAACTCCTCCCGTTATATTGACGATCCGTCAGGTCACGCACAGAATGCGGGGATTCCGACCGGAGGGGTCTCCACCATGTCGCGACCGATCCGCACCCTGGCCGCCGCGGCGGCGGCCCTCGCGCTCGTCTCCGCCTGCAACTCCGCCTCCGACCGGACCGCGCCCGGGAAGGCCGGAGGCGGTTTTGGGAACGCCCGGGGCGTGAGCTCCACCGCCATCAAGGTCGGCGGCATCGTGTCGATGACGAGCGCGAGCGGCTACAGCAAGAAGGACACCGACCTCGGGGCCCGAGCCCGCCTGAGGGCCAACGCCGAGGGCGGGATCCACGGCCGGAGAATCGACTACCTCGGCGCCGAGGACGACGGCCAGGATCCGGCCAAGAACCTCGCCGCCGCCCGCAAACTCGTCCAGCAGGACCAGGTCTTCGCCGTCTCCCCCATGAGCTCGGTGACCTTCTCCGGCGCCGACTTCCTGGAGCAGGAGAAGGTGCCCACCTTCGGCTGGGGAACCCTGCCCTCCTTCTGCGGGCCCAAGCACATCTACGGCTTCAACGGCTGCCTCGTCCCCACCCCCGGCGGCACGCTCAACCAGACCTGGCCCGAGGGCATCGCCCGCATCCTGGGCGGCGCGCGCGGCAAGTCCGTCGCGGTCATCGCCAACGACAGCGACGCCGGGAAGTTCGCCGTCCGGACCTTCCAGCAGGGCTTCGCCGGCGCGGGCTTCACGGTCTCCTACGCCAAGGCCTCCGTACCCGGCACGGCCGTTCCGAGCGACTGGTCCGCGTACGTGAAGGAGATCCTCTCCAGCAACGGCGGGAAGGCGCCGGACGCGGTCGTCTCGGTGATGCAGACGCCCAGCAACATCGGACTCTTCACCGCCCTCAAGCGCAGCGGCTACCAGGGGCTGCTCTCCGACCCCACCGACTACGACCCGGGACTGCTCGCGAAGGACGCCACCAGGCAGGCCCTGGACGGGGTCCACGTCCTGCTCCAGTTCGCGCCGTTCGAGTCGGACCACCCGAAGATGGCGCAGTTCAAGGCCGACATCAAGGCCGCGGCGGACGGGCGGGATGTACCTCTGAGTATGCATATGGTGACCGGCTACATGTCGGCCGACCTCTTCGTCTCGATCGCGCAGAGAGCCGGCGAGGACCTGACCGTCGAGTCCTTCCAGGCCGCCGCGCAGGGCTTCTCGGACACCGGCACCCTCGTCGGCGACCGGGCGGAGCCCAAGGGGCAGAAGGAGAGCTTCGGTTGCGGGGCGCTCGTCCAGCTGCGCAACGGCGCGTACGAGGTGTCCGTCCCGTTCACGTGCTACGAACCCGTCCCCTTCACATAGGCGCGCGGCATGGGAGATCTGCTCGTCTTCGTCCTGAGCGGTCTGGTCTCCGGCGCCCTGTACGCACTGCTCGCCACCGGGCTGGTGCTGTCGTACTCGGCGTCCGGGCTGTTCAACTTCGCGCACGGGGCCACCGCCTACCTCTGCGCGCTCACCTTCTACGAGTTGCACTCGGGCCTGGGCTGGCCGGCCGTCCCGGCGGCGCTGCTGGTGGTGTGCGTCCTGGCCCCGGGACTGGGCTGGGGGCTGGACCGGCTGATGTTCCGGCGGCTCGCGCGGGTCGGGGAGACGGCGCAGATCGTGGCGACCATCGGCCTGCTGGTGGCGCTGCCGGCCGCCGGGCTGTGGGCCGTGGAGCTGCTCGTGGACGCGGGCGCTCCGCTCAAGCCGGCGGAGAACCAGTTCGGGCTGCCGGGTGTCGGCCCGAGCCCCGCGACGTCCTGGCAGCTCGCGGACGGGGTCGGAGTCGACTCCGACCAGCTGATCACCTGGGTGGTGACGGCGCTGGTGGCGGTGGCCCTGTGGGTGCTGATGCGGCGCACCCGGCTCGGGTTGCGGCTGCGGGCGTCCGTCGACAACCGCTCGCTGACGGAGCTGCGCGGCATCAGCGCCGACCGGTTGTCGTCGATCGCGTGGATGATCGCCTCGGGGCTGGCCGGCCTGGCGGGCGTACTGGCCACCCCGCTGCTGGGGCTGTCCGCGCACGACTTCACGCTGTTCCTGTTCGTCTCCGCGACGGCGGCGGTCATCGGGCGGTTCGCGTCCGTGCCGCTCGCCTTCGCGGGCGGGCTGGGGCTGGGCGTACTGCAGAACCTGGTGGCCGGGTACGCGTCGTTCGCGGAGGGCGTCACCGGCTTCCGGACGGCGGTGCCCTTCCTGATCCTGTTCGGCGGGCTGCTGGTGCTGACCCGGCGGGCGCGGACGGCGGGGGTCGCGACCGCGGACACCCCGCCGGTGGACCATCTGGCCGGGGCGTCCTGGGGGCGCCGCTGGGGGGTGTGGGCAGGAGGCGCGGCGGTCCTGTGCGCGGCCTTCTGCACCGTGACCACGCCGTTCTGGAGCGGCCTGCTGACGCAGGGGCTGGCGATCTCCCTGGTGTTCATGTCGTTCACCGTCGTCACGGGCCTGGGGGCGATGGTGTCCCTGGCCCAGGCCACCTTCGTCACCGGGGCCGCCCTGGTGGCCGGGCTGCTCATGAGCCGGGGCTGGCCGTTCGCGGCGGCGCTGGCGGCGGGCACCTGCGCGGCGGCGCTCCTGGGGGCGCTCGCGGCGCTGCCCGCGCTGCGCCTCGGCGGCCGGTCCCTGGCGCTGGCCACGCTGGCGCTGGCGTTCCTCGCGGACCAGGTGCTCTTCCAGCTGCGGTGGCTGCGCAACGGCGACGCGGGGTGGCTGGTCCCGCGTCCGGTGATCGGACCGCTGGACCTCTCCGACGACCGGGCGATGGGGGTGGCCCTGGTGGTCCTCGTCGCGCTGGTGGCGGCCGGCTTGAGCGCGCTGCGGAACTCTCCGTCGGGGCGGGCGATGCTCGCGGTGCGGTCCGCGCCGGCGGCGGCCGCGGCCTCGGGGGTGTCCGTCCTGCGGACGAAGCTGCTGCTGTTCACGCTGTCGGCGGGGCTGGCCGGGTTCGGCGGCGTCCTGTACGCCTCGTACAACACCCGTGTCACCGCGACCGACTTCACGGCGATGACCGGGCTGGTGTGGCTGGCGGTGGTGGTCGCTGCGGGGGTCCGCCGGCCGCAGTACGCGGTGGTTGCGGGTCTGGTGTTCGCGGTCGCGCCGCGGGTGATGGCGGACTACGTGACCGCGTCCGCGCACCTGCCGGTGATCCTGTTCGGTCTGGCCGGGCTGGCCCTGGCCAACGACCCGGACGGGTACTGCGCCGCGGTGCCGGTGCGGCGGGCCCGGAAGCGGGCCGGTGCCGCGGCGGCTGCGGATGCTGCGGCCGGGTCCGGGGCCGGGACCGGGGCTGCCGCCGGGGCCGGGGCCGGGGCTGCGGCCGGGGCTGCCGCCGGGACCGGGACCGGGGCTGCGACCGGGGCCGGGACCGGGACCGGAGCTGCCGCCGGGGTCGGGGCCGGGACCGGAGCTGCCGCCGGGGTCGGGGCCGGGACCGGAGCTGCCGCCGGGGTCGGGGCCGGGGCTGCCGCCGGGGCTGCCGCCGGGACCGGGGCCGGGGGCCGTGCCCCCGTGCCGCCGCCGCGGGGCTCCGCGTCGCACCCGGCGGGGACTTCGCCCCCGGACGGCCACGCCGCAGAGAGCGCCGACGACGGGGCTGTCCCGGCGCTGGAGCTGCGGGGCGTCACGGCCGGGTACGACGGCGGCCTCGTACTGCACGGGATCGACCTCACCGTGCGCGCGGGGGAGATCCTCGCCGTGCTCGGACCGAACGGAGCCGGGAAGAGCACCGCCTGCCGGGTGGCCGCGGGGCTGCTGCCCGCCCTGGACGGCGGCGTGCGCGTCGGCGGCCGGGACGCGACCCGGGACGGGGCCGTGCGGCGGTCCCGGGCCGGGGTACTGCTCGCCCCGGAGGGCCGCGGGATCTTCCCCGCGCTCACCATCGAGGAGAACCTGGCCCTGTACCTGACGGAGGCGGACGCGCGCAGCGCCGTCTACGACCGGTTCCCGCGCCTCGGGGAGCGGCGCTCGACGGCCGCCGGGGCCCTGTCCGGCGGGGAGCAGCAGATGCTGGCCCTGGCCCCGCTGCTGCAGCGGCCGCCGCGGGTGCTGATCGCCGACGAGCCCTCCCTCGGGCTCGCCCCCCGCGTGGTGGAGGAGGTGTACGCGCTGCTCACCGAGGTCCGCGACGCCGGGACGGCGCTGCTGCTGGTGGAGGAGAAGGCCGCCGAGATCCTGGGCGTCGCCGACACCGTCGCCTACCTCTCCCAGGGCCGGGTCTCCTGGTGCGGCCCCCGCGCCGAGGTGGAGGCGGACCGGCTCACCGAGGCCTACCTGGGGATGGCGACATGAGCGGGGACGGGTACGTGCTGGAGGCGACCGGGGTCAGCGTGCGCTTCGGCGGCGTCAAGGCGCTGACGGGGGTGGACCTCGGGGTCCGGGCGGGGGAGGTGTGCGGGCTGATCGGGCCGAACGGCGCGGGCAAGACCACGCTGTTCGACGTCCTGTCCGGGATCCGGCGCCCCGACCGGGGGCGCCTGCTCCTGGACGGCGCGGACATCACCCGCCGCTCCCCCGTGTGGCGGGCCCGGCACGGGATGCGCCGAACCTTCCAGCGGCAGCAGCTGTTCGGGCAGCTCAGCGTCGCCGACCACGTGCTCGTCGCCCAGGAGTGGCGCGGCGGCGGGGGCGGCCTCGCCGCGGACCTGCTCGCCTTTCCGGCCCGGCGGGCCCGCGAACGCGAACGGCGGGCCCGCGGCGAGCGGGTGCTGGCCGACTGCGGGATCGGCGCGCTCGGGCCCTCGTACGCGGGCGGTCTGCCCGTCGGGCGGGCCCGGATGGTGGAGCTGGCCCGGGCCGTGGCGGACCCGCCGCGGGTGCTGCTGCTGGACGAGCCGGCGTCCGGGATGTCGGTGCCCGAGCGCGAGCAGCTCGCCGCGGTCGTACGGCGGCTGGCGCGGGAGGAGGGCTGCGCGGTGCTGCTGGTCGAGCACAACGTGGCCTTCGTGATGGACCTCTGCGCCCGGGTGGTGGTCCTGGACCTCGGTGCGGTGCTCGCCGAGGGCACGGCGGCCGAGGTGCGGGCCGATCCGCTGGTACGGGAGGCGTATCTGGGGACGGCCTGAATCGGGCCGTACGGGGGTGGGGGCGGGGTGGGAATACGTCGTGCGGGTGGCCGGTTGTCGCCCCTCGTACGCCCCCCACCGACGCGAGGGAACGACCGACGTGAACCAGGTCCCCACCATCAAGCTCAACAACGGCACGCTGATGCCCCAACTCGGCTTCGGCGTCTGGCAGGTACCGGACGCGGAAGCCGAGAAGGTGGTCGCGACGGCACTGGAGGCGGGCTACCGCAGCATCGACACGGCGTCGGTCTACGGCAACGAGGCCGGCACCGGGAAGGCGCTGGCCGGTTCGGGTGTGGCGCGCGAGGAGCTGTTCGTCACCACCAAGCTGTGGAACGGCCCGGACCGCTCCTGGGACCGGGACGCGGTGCTGGGCGCGTTCGACACCTCGCTCGCCAAGCTGGGCCTGGAGTACGTCGATCTGTACCTGATCCACTGGCCGCGCCCGATGCGCGAGGACTTCGTCGCGATCTGGAAGGCCTTCGAGGAGATCGCGGCGAGCGGGCGCGCCAAGGCGGTCGGCGTCTCGAACTTCCGGCCCGCGGACCTGGAGCGGATCGGCGCCGAGAGCGCGCTGGTGCCGGCCGTGAACCAGATCGAGCTGCACCCGCTCCTCCCCCAGGCCGAACTGCGCGCCCTCCACGCCGAGCGCGGCATCGCCACCGAGGCCTGGTCCCCGCTGGGCCAGGGCAAGGAGCTGCTGACCCTCCCGGTCGTGGCCGAGATCGCGGCCCGGCACGGCCGCAGCGCCGCGCAGGTGGTGCTGCGCTGGCACCTCCAGCACGGGAACGTGGTGATCCCCAAGTCGGTGACCCCCGCCCGGATCCGGGAGAACCTGGACGTCTTCGGCTTCGAGCTGGACCCGGCCGAGACCGCCGCGCTCGACGCCCTGGGCGCGGGCTCCGCGGGCCGCCGGATCGGGCCGGACCCGGCCGTCTTCGACGCCTGAGCGGCGCACAGGTGACCATGCGCGAGGGCCGTTGCCTCATCCGCAACGTGGACAGCGGGCTGGTGCTCCAACTGGAGGGCGCCTCCCGGGTACGGGTGGGCGTCGACGGCCCGCCCGCCCCCGAGGCCGCCCGCCGGTGGCGGATCGCCCCGGTGCACAGCGGCGGCGGGATCTACCACGTGGTGAGCGAGGACAACGAGCGTCGGCTCGACGTCGCGAACGCCTCGACGGAGAGCGGCGCCCGGGTGCAGGTGTGGCGGGCGAACGCCTTCGGGGCGCAGGAGTGGATCGTCGAGGAGCACCTCGACGCGCCGGGGGTGGTGTCCCTGATCGCGTGCATCAGCGGCCTGCCGCTGGAGGCGGACGGGGAGGGGCGGGTGCGGCAGGGCGAGGACACCGACTCGCCGGCCCAGTGGTGGCGGCTGGAGCCGGCGCCGGAGGCGTAGCCGCCGCTCGCGGGGCGCCCTCAGCGCGCTCCGTGGGCGGGGGCCAGGGCCTCGACCCGTTCGGCCAGCTCGAAGTCGGTGGCCGTGACGGCGCCCCCCGCGTCGTGGCTGTGCACCGAGAGCCGGACGGTGTCGTAGCCGAGTGTCAGATCGGAGTGGTGGTTCAACTCCTGCTGGACGGACGCGATGTGGGCGACCAGGGCGCTCGCCGCGAAGTGCGTGCCCAGGCGGTAGGTGCGGGAGATGCGGTCGTCCTCGAAGGCCCAGCCCGGGAGTTCCCGCAGGCGGTCCTCGATCTCCTTCTGCGACAGCGGCTCACTCGGCATGCGGCGGCTCCTCGTTCCGGTGACGTGACACGGCGTGGTGTGGCGTGCGGGGCACTGCGGGGCACTGCGTGTGGCGTCAAGGTTCGCACAACGCGCCCCGGAGCGAACCGTTCGCGCCATAGTGCGCCCGGGTGGACCAGTGCCTTCCTCCTGGCTCGCCGTCCCCCTATGCTCCTGCGCCGGACGTGACTGTTACCAGCGGTAACGAGGGGGCACCGGATGGCGCGCACGGGCAGTTCCAGGCGTACGTTCATAGCGGCGGGCGCGGCCACCGCGGGAGGCCTGTCGGCCGCCGGGGCCTCCGGGTCCCGGGCCGCGGCGGCCGAGACCGGTACGGCGCACGCCGGCGCGGACCCGTCGGCGGGCCGGCGCGTCGCGGTCCTCGGCGGCGGGGTGGCCGGACTGACCGCCGCGCACGAACTCGCGGAGCGGGGCTACGCCGTCACCGTGTACGAGCGCCGGGCGCTCGGCGGCAAGGCCCGCAGCATGGATGTGCCCGGCAGTGCGCGCGGCGGCCGCCGGCCGCTGCCCGCCGAGCACGGCTTCCGCTTCATCCCCGGCATCTACCACAACCTGCCGGACACCATGCGGCGGATCCCCTTCCCCGGCAACGCCAACGGCGTGTGGGACAACCTGGTCGCCCCGCGCGAGATGATGTTCGCCCGCGCCGCGGGCCGCGAGGACCTGCGGGCCCCGATCCCCTGGCCAGGCCACTCCCCCGCCGAGCTGACGCCCGACGAGCTGCGGCGGGCCCTCACCGGCATCCTGCAGTCGCTGGTCCGCCTCCCGCCGCACGAGAGCGCCTACTTCGTGAACCGCGCGCTCGTCTTCCTCACCAGCTGCGACGAGCGGCGCGACGAGGTCTGGGAGCGCACCCCCTGGTGGGAGTTCGTCCGCGCGGAGCAGATGTCGAACGAGTACCAGCGCATCCTGGCGATCGGCGTCACCCGCAACATCGTCGCCACCAAGGCCGAGGAGGCGTCCACCCGTACGGTCGGCACCCTCGGCGAGGCCTTCGTCTTCAACCTGCTGGGCCGGGGCGCGGACGGCCCGCCGGACCGGATCCTGAACCTGCCGACCAACGAGGCCTGGATCGACCCGTGGGAGCGGCATCTGCGCTCCCTCGGCGTGGAGTTCAGGATCGGCTGGACCGTACGGGAGGTGCGGTACGGGAACGGCCGGGTGAGCGGGGTCTCGGTGGAGGGGCCGGACGGCGCCCGGGAGACCGTCACCGCCGACCACTACGTCTCCGCGCTGCCGGTCGAGCACGCCCGCCGGACCTGGAGCGCCGCGCTGCGGGCCGCCGACCCCATGCTGGGCCGGTGCGACCGACTGCGGACCGACTGGATGACCGGCATCCAGTTCTACCTCACCGAACGTGCACCCCTCGTGCACGGCCACCTCAACTGCGTCGACTCGCCCTGGTCCCTCACGGCGATCCAGCAGGCCGAGCACTGGCCGGCCCGCGACTTCCCCGCCGACTACGGCGACGGCGCGGCGGTCGACTGCCTGTCGGTGGACATCTCGGAGTGGGACAAGCCGGGGCTGCTCTACGGCAGGACCGCCAAGCAGTGCACCCGCGAGGAGGTGGCGCGCGAGGTGTGGGCGCAGCTGAAGGCGTCCCTCAACGACTCGGGCGCCACCGTGCTCAAGGACTCCGCGCTGCACTCGTGGTTCCTGGACCCGGGCGTGGACGGACTCGGCACCCCGAACCCCACCAACGAGGACGAGCTGCTGATCCACCCGGTCGGCACGTTCCACAACCGCCCCAGCGCGGGCACCCGGATCCCGAACTTCTTCCTCAGCGGGGACTACGTGGCGGTCGACATCGACCTCGCCACGATGGAGGGCGCCAACGCCTCGGCCCGGGCCGCCGTCAACGCCCTGCTGGACCGCGACGGTTCGGCCCTCTCCCGGTGCACGGTGCGGCCCCTGTACCGGGCGCCGGGGGTGGAGTCCGCCAAGCGGCACGACGCGTGGCGCTACCGCCTCGGGCTGCGGAACGTTTTCGACCTGGGCTGACGGCGGTCGGCTACCGTCGTGCGCATGACGACCACGACGCCCCGGGCGGAGGGAGCCGTCGGCGCGCTGCTGCGCACCTGGCGGTTGCGGCGCGGCATCAGCCAGCTGGAGCTGGCGGGCCGCGCCGACTCCTCCTCCCGGCACATCAGCTTCATCGAGACGGGTCGCTCGCGGCCCAGCGAGGAGATGGTGCTGCGGCTCGCCGACCGCCTCGACGTGCCGGTGCGCGAACGCAACTCGCTGCTCCTGGCCGCCGGTTACGCGCCCAGGTTTCGCCGGACCCCGCTCGACGACCCCTCGATGAGCTCCCTGCGCGAGGGCTTGGAGCGCCTGCTGACCGGCTACGAGCCGTACCCGGCCCTGGTTGTGGACAGCGCCTACGACGTGGTGGCCGCCAACCGGGGCATCGCGATGCTGCTCGACGGCATCCCCGCGCACCTGCTGGAACCGCCGCTGAACGCCATGCGGCTCACCCTGCACCCGGAGGGCCTCGCCGGGCGGATCCACAACTTCGGGGAGTGGCGCGGCCACCTGCTGGCCCAGATGGAACGCCAGATCGCGCTGGCCCGCTCGGAGCCCCTGCGCGCGCTGTACGCGGAGGTGGCCGCGTACCCGGTGCCGGACCGGCCCGGGGACACGGGACCGGTGGAGGAGCCCGTACCGTACCTCGCGCTGCCGCTGCGGATCGAGCACGACGGCCGGATCCTGTCCTTCGTCTCCTCCATCTCCACCTTCAACACGCCGATGGACGTGACCGTCGCCGAGCTCGCCATCGAGACCCTGCTGCCGGCCGACCCGGCGACGGTGAAGTACCTGCGCTCACTGGACGGCTGAGACCGACCGCAGGGCGAGCCGCTGGAGCACGGCGAACGCGGCGACCACGAGGGCCTGCGCGGGGATCCAGAACAGGCCGGCCGCGGTCGGCGCGGACCAGAGCAGCAGCGACACCAGGCTCAGCACGGCCCAGGCGCAGTTCACCTCGACGACCAGCTTCACGGCGGGAGCGGGCGGCCGACGCCGTGAGGCGAGCAGGCCGACGCCGGCGCCGTACCCGACGAGGAGCACGCCGAGCACCGGCAGCAGCTCCGGACCGACCCCGAGGAGGCGGCCGAGCGCGTCGGGGAAGACCGCGTAGGCGAGGCCGTTGCCGGCGGTGACGACGGCGTCGAGGGCGAGGAAGCGGCGCAGCGCGGTCTGCGGGACAGGGGTGCGGGCGATGCCGCCGATCAGCGTCGCGGACATGGGGGATCAGCCTCCGTCGAGGTCGGGGTGCGCGCGTGGGTACGGGTCCCGGCGCCGAGTGCGCGGCTCCGGAACCCGCTGCCCCCACTGTGCGGCGGCGCCCGTCCGGGGTCGATTACCTCCGAGGTCATGCCAACGTTTCTTGAGCCCGGCGGCAGGGAATGTTGGGGTGCCCCTGGTTCGGCGGGGTGCGTACGGTTAGGCTTCACACAGCCCCGATCCCTCGAACTCCCTGTCGACGTACGGAGAATCAGCCGGTGCGAGCCGCCGCCCGAACCGATCTCGCCGCGACCTGGCGTCGCGTGGAGGCGTTATCGGAGGGGCGCGGGCTGGACCCGGGGCAGGTCCTCGACCCGGATCGCCTGAGCCGCTTGTCCGGGGTCGACCCCGACCGCATCCCCCTGGTGGTGGCCGGCACGGCCACCGAGCTGCCGCTGGAGCAGCGCGTCCACCGGCGGTTCCTGCGGCTGCGCGCCACGCGGCGCGACAAGCACGGCCGGGAGTGGCCGCTCGCCGCCATCGCCGACGACTTCGACGCTCCGGGCGCCTCCCTGGGCCCGCTCAACGCGGGCACCGGCCTGCCCCGGCTGGGCCACGCGGCGGGGGTGCAGCGCTTCTTCGGGGTCTACGCGGGTTTCCTGCTGGCCGACAGCAAGAGCGCGGTGGAACGGGCCCTCGCCCTGTCGGCCACCACGGCGGCGGAGGGCCGGGGCGACGTGGAGCACCTGTCGTACCTCACCGGCATCAGCCCGCGGGCCATCCTGCTCACCCTCGACGGCAGGCCGCCCCGCCAGTCTTTGCGGGAACAGGTGCGGCGGCGGTTCGAGCACCTGCGCCGCACCCGGGTGCGCGAGGACGGGCAGCCCCACTCGCTCGCGGCCATCGCCGGCTCGTTCTGCGCGTCCGGGCAGTCGCTGACCCGCCTCGCGCAGGGCGAGGGACTGCCCAACCTCGCCGCGGCGGCGGGCATCCAGCGGTTCTACGGCGTCGAGAGCGGCTTCCTGCTGGCCGACGACACCGAGGCGCTCACGACCGTCCTGGACCGGATCGAACGCGAGCTGGAAGCGGATTTCCCGCAGGGGCGGCAGGGCAATCCGATGCTGACGGTGCTGCGCGCCCACGACGTGCGGAGCATCGTGACGCGGGCCTGCCTGCTCTCCCCGCGGGGCTGGAAGTCGCTCGCCGACCACCTGGACGACCTGCTCGCACGCGAGGGGCAGCTCGACCGCGCACGCGAGGGGCACGACGGCGGACACGCGGCCGCCGACGCCGTCCCGGACGGGGAGCGCGGGGGATATGCGGACTACGGGGGCTACGGGGCGTACAGGGACCGCGGGGCGTACGGGCACGGGGACGGGGACGGCGGGGCGTACGGGGACGGGAGCGACGAGGCGTACGGGGACAGCGGGGCGTACGGGGACCGCGGGGCGTACGGCCGGCAGGGGGACCGCGGGGCGTACGGGGGCCGCGGGCACGACGGGGAGCGCGCGGCCGGCGCGGGCCCCGGGTGCGACGGGGAGAGAACGACCGAGGGGGAAGCACCATGAGGACCACCAGGGCGATGCGCAGGCTCGGCGGAGACCTGCTCGCGGCCGCCCGGCTGACTCCGCCGGCGGACGCGGCCGAGATCATCGGGGGACTGTGCGCGGCGTACAGCCGCCGCCGGGGCGGACGGAAGGTCGACTTCCGGTTCGCCTCGTTCCCGCCCGACACCGCCAGCGGGCTGTGGCTGGAGATGGACGAGCGCGACCTGATCGTCGTCGAGGAGCGGACCCGGCCCGAACACCAGCTCGTCATCGCCTGCCACGAGCTGTGGCACGTGGACGAGGGCACCTGCGACAGCCACGGGCCGGGCATGGCGGTCGCGGCGCGGCTGACGGGCCACCACGGCGACCTCGCGGAGCTGCTCTGCTCCGAGACCGGGCTCGGCGCGGTGGTCCGGCAGGCCGCCGCGCGCACCGACCGGGAGGACCCGGCGGAGGTCCGGGCCGAGATCTTCGGCCTGTACCTGGGCAAGACCTTGAAGCCGTACCTGCCGCCACCGCCCAGGGAAGAGCACTTCCCCGAGGGGATCGAGCGCATCAAGTCCTCGCTCGGCTGGGGGCTTTGAGCGCCACCCGGCCCACCGGCACCGGGGCGCCCCGTCTCCGCGCCGCTCACCCTTCGCGCCGATGCCCAGCGCTCGGCCCCGACAGAGAGCCCGATCGATGACCCAGACCTCACCGCTCCGTCACGCCGTCGTCATCGGCGGAAGTATGGCCGGCCTGCTCGCGGCCGCCGTCCTCGCCGAGCACGCCGCGGTCACGATCATCGACGCCGACACCCTGCCGGAGAGCCCCGAGCCGCGCCGCGGCCTGCCGCAGGCCCGGCACGTCCACGTCATGTGGTCGGGCGGGGCCCGCGCCATCGAGGAGATCCTGCCGGGCATCACCGAGGAGTGGACGCGGGCCGGCGCGATCCGCCGCAGCCTGCCCGGCGACCTGGTCACCAAGACCGCCCAGGGCTGGATCCCGCGCTGCGCGGAGAAGCAGTTCAACATCTCCTGCAGCCGCGACCTCCTCGACTCGGTGGTCCGCGCCCGGGTGACCTCCCTGGAGGGGGTCACCACCCTCCAGGAGACCCGGGTGACCGCCTTGGAGGGCACCGCGGCGCGGATCACCGGCGTCCGGATCGACACCCCGGACGGGCGGGGGCGGCTGGTGGACGCCGATCTCGTGGTCGACGCGAGCGGGCGCGGCTCGCGGGCCCGTACCTGGCTCCAGGAGCTGGGAGTGAGCGGTATCGAGCGGGCCGAGGTCGACTCCGGCCTGGTCTACGCGACCCGGGTCTTCGCGGCGCCCCCGGGAGCGCACGAGATGGGCTTCCCCATCGTCAACGTCCAGTCCGACCCGCGGGTGCCCGTCCCCGGCCGGACGGCCACCATCGTGCCGATCGAGAACGGGCGGTGGCAGGCCACCCTGTCCGGCACCCGGGGCGGGCAGCCGACCGGCGACCCGGAGGAGTTCATCCCGTTCGCCAAGGGCATCCGCGACCCGATCGTGGGTGAGCTGCTGGAAGGCCGCACGCCGCTCACGGACGTCGCCGTGACCCGGGGCAACGCCAATCGCCGGCTCTACTTCGAGAAGGCCGACCTGCCCGACGGCTTCTTCGCCGTCGGGGACTCGGTCGCCACCTTCAACCCGCTGTACGGCCAGGGCATGACGGTCGCCGCCCAGGGGCTGCTCGCCGTACGGGCCCTGCTCCGCGCCCGTGGCCTCGCCCAGCCGGGCTTCGGCCGCCGGGCGCAGCGCGCGCTCGCCCCGCAGGTGGGCACCGCGTGGGAGCTGGCCACCTCCCAGGACATCCTGTACCCGGGTGCGACCGGTATGGCGCCGCGGGCCGGGGCGGGGCTGCTCAACGGGTACGTCAGTCGGCTGATGACCGGCGCCACCACGCGGGAGGCGCTCACCTCCGCCTTCCTCCAGGTCATCACCATGAGCAGCGCGCCCACGTACTGGCTGCGCCCCTCGGTGGTCTGGCACGTCCTGCGCGCCTCGGACCGCGACGCGTTGAAGGCCGCGCCGCTGACCGCGGCGGAACGGGCCGTGGCCGGCCTCGACCGTGACCCGGTCGGGGCACCGGCCCCGACGGACCTGCCGGATCTGTCCGCCCTGCCCCCTCTGTCCGACCTGCCTGAACTGCCCGAACTGCCGGATGCGGCGGCCGCGTCCCGCCCGGTCGATCCGGCCCACCCGGTCGATCCGGCCCACCCGGTCGACCCCGTCGGCCGGGCCCGATGACGCACGGGCTCATCCTCTACGTGCCGGGATCGCTGCTGGTCCTGGCGCTGCTCATCAAGGCGCCGACGCTGCGACGGGACTGGGACCAGCCCCTGATGCGGGCGGTGTGCGCGCTGCTGCTCGTCGGCTGCCTGGTGATGTTCCTGGCGGCGCCGCCGACCATCGCGGCGGTCAACCGGCTCACCGGAGTGGTCAACTTCGCGGCCCCGCTGGTGTTCTGCGTGATCACCGCGTTCTCCGGGTGCTGCCTCGTCCTGGTTTTGCAGTGGGGCGGCGGACCACCGGCCGTGGTGCGCCGCGCCACCCGGCTGACGGTGGCCGTGTACGGGGGTGTGGCGGTGCTCATCGTCACCCTGTTCATGATCGGGGACGCGCCGGTCGAGCGGCTGCGGGACCTGGACACGTACTACGCCAACACGCCGTGGATCCGCGAGATGATCGTCTGCTACCTGCTGGCGCACAGCGTGGGGATCTCCGCGCTGACCCTGCTGTCCGGGCGGTGGCTGCTGCGCACCGACCGCGAGTTGCGGCCGCTGCGTACCGGACTGGGCCTGATCATGCTCGGGGGCCTGCTGGACCTGGGGTACCTCGTGGCGAAGTGGACGGCACTGGGCGCCCGCTGGAGCGGCCGCGACTGGGACCGGCTGTCCACGGACGTGGCGCCGCCGTTCGCGTCGGCCGCGGCGCTGATGGTGGCGACCGGCTTCATCGTGCCGCTGGTCGGCGGGTCGGCGACCTGGCGGGAGTTCAGCCAGTACCGGCGGCTGCACCCGCTGTGGAAGGCGCTGCGCGGCTTCGCCGCCTCGCGGGTGCGGACCGTGCCACTGGCCTGGTGGTCGCCGGTGGGGATCCGGCTGATCCACCGCGAGTCCGTGATCGACGACGGCATCCTCGCCCTCGCCTGCTGGTTCGACCCGGCCGTGCGGCACGCCGCGTACGAGACGGCGCGCGGGCAGGGCATGGACGAGGAGCGGGCCTGCGTGGTGGCGGACGCGGCCGTCCTCGCCGTGGCGTGCCGCCGCAAGGCGGCGGCCGCGCACGGCCCCCCGCCGCCGCCCGCCGAGCGGGAGCCGTACCGCCTGGGCGGCCAGCCGCTGACCTCCCTGGCCCGCGAGTTCCGCAGCTCCCCCATCGTCGCGGCCGCCCGCCGCCGCCCCGTGACACCACCGCACGAACCCTGATCGCGAGCGGCACCCCACACCCTGTCGGCACACCCTGTCGGCCCGGCCGCCCTCCTGGCCCCCCGCTCCGGCTCGCGAACCACGCGGCCGCCGGGAACCCGGTCCTCCTGGGGGCGGCTGACGCGGGGAACGCCCCGGACCGTGGGGTCCGTGGCGTTCCGCCGGCCGTGCGGGGCGGGGTGGGTCAGAGGTTCGCGAGGTCCAGGCCGGCCTGGGCGGCGGCGGCGCGGACGGTCTGCTCCAGCAGGACGGCGATGGTCATGGGGCCGACGCCGCCGGGTACGGGGGTGATCAGCGAGGCGCGGGCGGCGGCCGACTCGAAGTGGACGTCGCCGACGTTGCCCTCGTTGTAGCCGGCGTCCAGGACCACGGCGCCGGGCTTGATGTCCTCGCCCCGGATGAACTCGGCCTTGCCGACGGCGGCCACGAGCACGTCCGCCTGGCGCACGATCGAGGGCAGGTCGACGGTGCGCGAGTGGCAGTAGGTGACGGTGGCGTTCTTCTCCAGCAGCAGCATCCCGGCCGGCTTGCCGAGGATGGCGCTGCGGCCGACGACCACGGCGTGCTTGCCGGTCAGGTCGACGTCGTAGGCCTCCAGCAGGCGCATGATGCCGCCGGGGGTGCAGGAGACGAAGCCCGGCAGTCCGAAGCCCATGGCGGCGAAGGAGTGCATGGTGACCCCGTCGACGTCCTTGCCGGGGGCGATGGCCTCGAAGGCGGCCCGCTCGTCGATGTGGTGCGGGACGGGGTGCTGGAGCAGGATGCCGCTGATCGCGGGGTCCTCGGAGAGTTCGGTGAGGGCGGCCACCAGCTGTTCGGTGGTGGTCTCGGCGGGCAGCTCCACGTGGCGGGAGGTGATCCCGGCCTTGGCGCACCGGTTCTGCTTCATGCGCACGTACGTCACGGACGCGGGGTCCTCGCCGACGAGCACCGTCGCCAGGCAGGGCGCGGTACCGGTGCGCTCGGTGATCCTCGCCGCCTGGGCGGCGGTCTGCTCCGAGATGCGGCGGGCGAGGGCGGTGCCGTCCATCAGGCGGGCGGTGGCAGTCGTCACGGGGGTCTCCTGAACGTCGCTGCGGATCGCGGTCGCGGATCGCGGTTCGCCCAGGCGCGCGGCAGTCGACGCACGGGAGGTGCGCCGGGCCGCTCCCCGGTGGTGATCCACCCGAACGCCAGTCACGGCCCGCCGCCCACTCTAGTCGAAGGTCGACTTGTCCGGTGGTTGACGGGCGTCCGACCTGGGACGATCGCTGCATGACGCGTACTTTCGACCATCTTGTCGCCGAGGCCGAGTCGGTCTCCGTGGACGGCTGGGACTTCTCCTGGCTCGACGGCCGCGCCACCGAGCAGCGGCCCTCGTGGGGCTACCAGGGCCTCCTGCGCGAGCGTCTGGCCGGGGTCCGGTCCGTCCTCGACATCCAGACCGGCGGGGGCGAGGTCCTGGCCGGGGCCGGCCCGCTGCCGCCGCTGACGGTGGCCACGGAGTCCTGGCCGCCCCATGTCGACAGGGCGACCCGGCTGCTGCACCCGCTCGGCGCGGTCGTGGTGGCGGACGCGGACGAGCCGCCGCTGCCGTTCGGGGGCGAGGCCTTCGAGCTCGTCACCAGCCGGCACCCGGTGACCATCTGGTGGGACGAGATCGCCCGGGTGCTGGAACCGGGCGGCGCCTACCTTTCCCAGCAGGTCGGTCCCGCGAGCGTCTTCGAGCTCGTCGAGTACTTCCTCGGCCCGCAGCCGGAGGCCGTCCGGCGGGGCCGGCACCCCGACGACGCGGTCGCCGCGGCCGCGGAGGCGGGCCTCGAAGTCGTCGATCTGCGCTCCGAGCGGCTGCGTACGGAGTTCCACGACATCGGAGCCGTGATCTACTTTCTGCGGAAGGTGATCTGGATGGTGCCCGGCTTCGCGGTCGGGCCCTACCGGGACCGCTTGCGCGAGCTGCACGAACGGATCGAACGCGACGGCCCGTTCGTCGCGCACACCGCCCGCTTCCTCATCGAGGCCCGCAAAACGGGCTGACGGAGAGGGCGGACGGAACCCCGCCGGATCGGTTGCGCGGCCACAGCGTGGCGCAGGTCACTCAATTCAGCGCGTAACGAATCGACTCGGGCATGCGATGAACCGACAGGTGTCCTCGCGCGGCACGGAATACCGACCCCCCTCGGGTCTGTTTCCCGAGTTCGCGCGATGATGGCCCGCCCACCCCCTTACTTGTTCGCAACGAGAGGCTCCTTGTGTCGCTCAGCCCGTCCCGTACGTTCCCTCCGGAGATCGCCGAATCGGAGGCCCTCGTCACGCTCGTCGAGCGCGGCCGCGAGCAGGGTCACATCAACGGCGACGACGTGCGTCAGGCCTTCGAGGCCGGACGCATCCCGGTGGACCAGTGGAAGCGGGTCCTGCGCAGCCTGAACCAGGTTCTCGACGAGGAGGGTGTCGCCCTTCACGTCAGCGCGGCCCCCGCCACCAAGGCTGCCGCCAAGAAGCCCCGCAAGGCCGCCGCCGCCCCGGCCCGCGCCGTGACCAAGAAGGCGGCCGCGGCGCCGCGGCCCATCGGCGCGCGCAAGACCGCGGCGACCGTTCCGGCCACCGCCACGGCGATATCGGCTCCGACGTCACCCGCCCCCGCGGACGAGGTGTCGGCCGAGGCCGCCGCCGAGCCGAAGAAGCGGACGGTCAAGAAGGCCGCCGCGAAGAAGACCGCGACGAAGAAGACCGCCGCCAAGAAGGCCGGAGCCAAGGACGCCGACGAGGCCGAGACGCCCGTGGGCGAGGACTGGGCGGCCGAGGACCTCGTCGACGAGGCCGAGGAGGAGACGCCGAAGCCCGGCGGCACCCAGGGCTTCGTGCTGTCCGACGACGACGAGGACGACGCCCCGGCGCAGACGGTCATGGTGGCCGGCGCCACCGCCGACCCGGTCAAGGACTATCTCAAGCTCATCGGCAAGGTGCCCCTCCTCAACGCCGAGCAGGAGGTCGAGCTCGCCAAGCGCATCGAGGCCGGCCTCTTCTCCGAGTACAAGCTAGAAGAGGAGGAGGACCACAAGCCCGCCTTCAAGCGCGAGCTGGAGATCCTCGTCGAGGACGGCCGGCGCGCGAAGAACCACCTGCTGGAGGCCAACCTCCGCCTCGTGGTCTCGCTCGCCAAGCGCTACACCGGCCGCGGCATGCTCTTCCTGGACCTCATCCAGGAGGGCAACGTCGGCCTGATCCGCGCCGTGGAGAAGTTCGACTACACCAAGGGCTTCAAGTTCTCCACGTATGCCACGTGGTGGATCCGGCAGGCGATCACGCGTGCCATGGCCGACCAGTCACGCACCATCCGCATCCCCGTCCACATGGTCGAGATCATCAACAAGCTCGCCCGCGTGCAGCGCCAGATGCTCCAGGACCTCGGCCGGGAGCCCACTCCGGAGGAGCTGGGCAAGGAACTCGACATGACCCCGGAGAAGGTCATCGAGGTCCAGAAGTACGGCCGTGAGCCGATCTCCCTGCACACCCCCCTGGGTGAGGAGGGCGACAGCGAGTTCGGCGACCTCATCGAGGACTCCGAGGCCGTCGTCCCGGCGGACGCGGTGAGCTTCACCTTCCTCCAGGAGCAGCTCCAGTCCATCCTGGGCACGCTCTCGGAGCGCGAGGCGGGCGTGGTCTCCATGCGCTACGGCCTCAACGACGGCCAGCCGAAGACCCTGGACGAGATCGGGCGCGTGTACGGGGTCACCCGTGAGCGCATCCGCCAGATCGAGTCCAAGACCATGTCGAAGCTGCGCCACCCCTCGCGTTCGCAGGTGCTGCGCGACTACCTCGACTGAGGGGCCCGGGCCGTCGTGCGGCCCCGCTCCGGCCGGCGGCCCCGGTCCGGCCGGAGGACCGGCCCCCGGGCCGCCGTCGGGCGCGGTCGGGTCAGTGGATGACCCGGTAGCTGCGCCAGGGCAGGCTGGCGGGGGCCGTCACGTTCGAGAGGGTGGTGGCGACGTAGATCCCCTCGTCGCGCTCGCCCCTCTCGCAGTTCGGCGTGCGGTACAGGACGATGTCGACGCGGGTGTTGTTCTCGACGTGGGTGGCGCCCTTGGGCACGCCGATGCGGTGGCAGCCCCGCACCAGGGTGTTGCTGTAGCTCACCTCGACCGGTGAGTCGTGGCCCCGGAAGTGGAGCATGCCCACCGTGCTCCGGCCCAGACCCGAGCAGGCGGTGGCGGTCAGCAGCAGCGCTGCTGCCCCGGTCATGACGCCGATACGCCGGCAGTGGGTCATGGCGCGGTCCTCGTCTGTGCGGTGGCGGCGGTCAGTGGCCACAGCCTGCCCCGCCGCGGGGGCGGCGGCATCCGGGGTGTGGCCAACCGGGTGAGGGTGCCCGCGCCGCGCGCGCCGGCCCCCGGTCAGGTCCCGTACGCGGGCCCTGGGGCGGCCTCAGGCGGCGCCGGTGCCGCCGGCGCGGCGGGCCCGGCGGGCCGCCATGACGGCGTGCACGAGCACGCCGGCGAAGAGGAAGAGCAGCCCCTGGTACACCGCCGCGTAGCCGGAGCCCGCGACGAGCCACATCGAGAAGGCGAAGGCGAGGCCGGCGAGCGAGGCGTCGCGGACCAGTCGGCCGCGCCGCACGCGCTCGGGGCGGCCGGAGAGCAGGAAGTAGACCTGCGCGGCGGCGGAGAGCAGGTACGGGACGGTCGCCGTGAAGGTGGTGACCAGGACCAGGATCTCGAAGACGCCCTCGGAGCCCGCCGTGTAGTTGTAGACGGTCAGCGCGGAGGCCAGCACGGTGGTGACGAGCACGCCGACGACCGGGACGCCGCGCCTGCGCGTCAGGAAGGCGGCGGGGAAGAGGCCGTCACGGGCCGCGGCGTACGGGGTCTGCGCGCTGAGCAGGGTCCAGCCGTTGAGCGCGCCGACCATCGAGACGACGGCGGCGCAGGCGACGAGCGTGCCGCCCCAGGCACCGCCGAACATGGCGTCGACGGCTTCCGTGAAGGGGGCCTGCGAGTCGACGAGCCGTTCGTGGGGGACGAGCCCGAAGACGGCGAGGGTGCCCATGAGGTAGACGGCGGCGGCGCCGACCGTGCCGAGGACCGTGGCCCGTCCGACGTTGCGGGCCGGGTCGCGTACCTCGCCGGCGCTGACGGCGGCGGACTCGACGCCCAGGTAGCTGAACAGCAGGATCGCCGCGGAGGCCGAGACGGCGCCGACGGCGCTCTGGTCGGTGGCGCGGAAGGGGCCGAGGTTGGCCGGGTCGAAGAAGAACAGCCCGCCCACGGCCACGAGCAGCAGCGGGGCGAATTTCAGCACGGTGGAGACGAGTTGCACGGCGCCGACGCAGCGGGTGCCGGCCAGGTTCGCGAGCGCCGGGAGCCACTGGACGGCGAGCGCCGCCAGGCACATCGACCATGTGTGCTCCCCGACGGCGGGGAAGAGCACGCGCAGGTAGCCGACGGCCGCCACGGCCAGGGCCGCGTTGGACACCCAGGTGGTGATCCAGTAGCTCCAGGCGGCGAGGAAGCCGGCGAAGTCGCCGAAGGCCGCGCGGGCGTAGACGTACGGGCCGCCCGTCCGCGGGTGGCGCCGGGCGAGGCTGCCGAAGACCAGGGCGAGGGCGAGGGCGCCGAGGGTCAGCACCCCGAAGGCGACGAGGCTGATGGTGCCGAAGGGGGCCACCGAGGCAGGGAGGAGGAAGATGCCCCCGCCGATGATGTTGCCCATGACCAGGCAGGTGGCGACGGGCAGGCCGAACCGCCGGGCGTGCCGCTCGCCCCGCGGGTGTCCGGTGGCCGCCTTCGGGGTGCCGGGGGCTGCTGGCGCCTCGGTGGGCGGTGCTGCGGTGCTGGTCATCGGGGGTGCGCCTCGGAACGTCTCACATGGTGGGCAGGTCAACCCATGGTTGACCACTCGGTGGACGGCACCAAATCAGCGCACTTCGTCCCGTACGGGCCCCTCTGCGGAAGGAAAGGTTCCGACTGCCGTGTGCTCCGGCCGCGGATTCTTCAGGGGCACCTGCGGACCGTCCGCCTCCCGGAGCCAGCTCCGCAGCACGCCGTGCACGGCCTCCGCGCCCACCAGGTCGGCGGCCGGGTCGGACAGTTCCGCCGGCCACATCAGGAACGGCTGCCCCTGCTCCCCGCCGAGGCCTCCGTGCGAGCCGATCTGCTCCTCGAAGGCGTGGACGGCGCCCGTGCCCGGGTCGTACGCCGAGTTCACCATGATGTCGGCGACGTGCGGGAAACCGTCGGTCCGGCGGACCGCCGCCGCCGCGCCCGGACCGAACCGGGCCAGCAGCTCCTCCGCCTCGCCGGGGACGTCGAGGCGCGCCACCGCCCCGGCCGGGCCCAGTACCTCCCCGTCCACCAGCAGGAACCCGATCCCCGGATGGTTGGCGAGGGTGGGCAGCAGGGCGGGGTGCTTCCGCTCGATCCACGCCCGGCCTGCCCGGCCGGGCAGGTCGGGGAAGGAGATCAGACCGAGGTTGCCCGAGGCGAGGACCACCGGGTCGGGACCGGACCCGGGGTGGGCCTCCTCCCCCTCCTCGACCGGCCGGTGCAGGGCCGCCAGGAACGCCGCGCGCGCCTCGGCCCCACTGCGGGTGCGCCCGGCCCGGCGGGGCACCGCCAGCCCGCAGCCCGCCCGGACCAGGTCCTTCAACGTGAGGCCGTACCGGCCCAGGAAGGTCTCCCCCGGGCTCTGCCCGTGGTCGGAGAGCAGCACGATCCGGTACGGCCGGGGCGCGTGCTCGGCGACCCTGGCGATCAGCGCGAGGCTCCGGTCGAGGCGGGCCAGGACCTGGTCGGTGTCCCTGCCGCGCGGACCGGAATGGTGCGCGACCTCGTCGTAGGCGACCAGGTCGGCGTAGACGGCGGAGCGGCCGGCCAGCATGTCGCCGATCACCGCCGCTACCACGACGTCCCGTTCGACGACGGTGGCGAAGGCGCGGATCACGGGGTAGAGCCCGCCGCGCGCCACCCGCGGCTCCTCGCCGCGCCGGCGCGCCCGCAGCGACTGCCCGACCTCCCGGCCCGCCTCGGCGACGAAGGACACGGCGGTGCGGACGGCGTTGGCCGAGTCGGAGAAGTACGCGAAGTAGCCCGCGCGGGACCGGTTCGCCCGGCCGCGCCGGGCCGAGACGGACAGGACGAGCGCCAACTGGTCCGCGCCGCCGCTGAAGAGGTTGCCCCGGCTGGCCCCGTCGAGCGTGAGCAGTCCGCCGTCCCCGGTGCGTGCCACGGCGCGCCGCTGGAGCTCGGCGGCGCTGGTGGGGCGGTTGCAGACCACCACCTCGCCGGTGTCCTTCTCGTACCAGCGGAAGGCGGGCACGTCGAAGGTGGAGCCGTGCAGGATGCCGAGCTGGCTGGCCCCGGTCTGGCTGGACCAGTCGGTGCGCCAGGGTGCGAGGCGGTGGCCGCCGTCCAACCAGCCGGCCACCGTGGGCATGAGCTCCCGGTCCACCGCGTGCCGCAGCACCGCGTGGCCGACCCCGTCGAGCTGGAGCACGACCAGGCCGGGCGCCGCCTCACCGCGTGCGGGCGCCCCGGGGGGCCGCTGCCGTCTGCGGCGGCGGTCGGCGAGCCGGTAGAGCCGGCGCCGGTAGGCCTCGTCGTCGCGTACGGCGAGCGCGGTCGAGGTCGCCGACGCCACCGCGGACATCACCGCGGCCACCACGACCGCGGTCTCGGGCGCCACCTCGCCCCGCCCGGCCGGGGTCAGACCGAGCGCGATCAGCAGCAGCGAGCCGTTCAGGAAGAAGACCAGCAGACCGAGTACGAGGGCGGGTACCAGCAGCAGGGCCCGCACCAGGACCGGCCAGACCAGTGCGCTGAGCAGTCCGAAAGCCCCGGCGCCCCAGGCGGCGGTCAGCCCGATCCGCGTGATGCTGTCGCCGTCGCCGGACTGCAGCCGGAAGTCGGGCAGTGCGCCGGCCAGGACGAGCATGGTGAGGGTGGACACCGCCCATACGAGGACCACCCGCACCAGGGCACTGCCCGCGCTCCGCCACCGCCCTCGCCACACGCCGCACCCGCCTCACCGCTCCGGCGCGCGACCCGCCCGCGCGCCCCCGTCCCGTCCCGTTCCCAGGCTCGCACAGCGGGGCGGGGCGGGCGGGGCGACACGGACGGCGCACGGACGCGCGGGGCGGCCGGGCAGCGGGGCGGTCCCGGACGCGGCGGGCCGCGGGGCGGTCCCGGACGCGGCCGGACCGCGACCGGGCGGGCTCAGGTGCCGTCGTAGCCGGCGGTGGGCATGGAGAGGCGCCGGTGCACCTCGGCCTTCATCGCGGAGGTGTACAGCGGCTCCTCGTGCCCCGCCGTCTCCAGCCGTACGCCGCGCCGTTCGCACTCGGTCGCGAACTCCTCGACGGAGCGCAGGGCCCGGGCCAGGACGCGGTGGTTGGCGGCGACGAAGAGGTCCACCCGCCCGTCGTCGATGTCGGACCAGAGCCCGCAGTGGTCGGGGCGCATCCCGTAGCCGAGCAGGTGACGTGTCACGACGTAGCCCCGGTCGGCGGCCCAGCGGCCGCACATGGCGTGCTGGCTCCGGGTGTCCACGGCGAACGGGTCGGCGTCCAGCTCTTCGAGCGGGGTCAGGCTGGCGATCGCGGCCACGCGCAGCGCTTCCATGCGGCCCGACCCTACTCCGATCCGCCGCCCGGGAGGAGGGGGCCGCCACATCCGGTTCCGGGCGCGTGAACGGGGCAGACCTTAGGCTCGGGAGCGAGCCCGGAGGGAGGCGGACCGATGCCCGTGGAGATCACCTGGTGGGGGCACGCCACGTGCACGGTCGAGGACTCCGGGGTGCGGCTGCTGACGGACCCGCTGTTCACCCGGAGACTGGCGCACCTGCGACGCCGGCGCGGGGCGCCGCCCCCGCTCGCGGCGGCCGTGGCGGACGCGGTGCTGGTCTCGCACCTGCACGCCGACCACCTGCACCTGCCGTCCCTGGCCCGGCTCGCGCCCGGCACCCGGCTGCTGGTGCCCCGGGGTGCGTGCCGGGCGGTGCCCGGGTTGGCCCGGATCGCCGCCGAGCGCGCGCTGGCGGTGACGGAGGTGGCGCCGGGCGAGGCCGTCGGCGTACGGAACGGGGTGCGGGTGCGGGCGGTGAGCGCCCGGCACGACGGCCGGCGGCTGCCGTTCGGGCCGGCGCTGGCTCCGGCCCTCGGGTACGTGGTCGAGGGCGCGGCGCGGACGTATTTCGCCGGGGACACGGGGCTGTTCGACTCGATGGCCCGTGAGGTCGGCCCGGTGGACGTGGCGCTGCTGCCGGTCGGCGGCTGGGGTCCCCGCCTCGGCCCGGGGCACCTGGACGCGGGCCGGGCGGCGGTGGCGCTCGCCGAGCTGGCCCCGGCCGCGGCGGTTCCGGTGCACTACGGCACGTTCTGGCCGATCGGTATGGACGCCGTGCGACCGCACGAGTTCCACGCCCCGGGCGAGGAGTTCGAGCGGGCCGCGCGGCGGCTGGCACCGAAGGTGGCGGTACGGGTACCGGCGCACGGCGAGCGGGTGCGGCTGCCGTGACCTGGCAGGACGTGCTCGCCGCTGCCGGCAGGGTGCCGCCGGAGGCCACCCAGCAGGCGGTGGGCTACCCGGCGCTCTTCGTCCTGGTGTCGCTGGGCGCGCTCGTGCCGGTGATCCCGACGGGGGCGGTGGTCAGTTCGGCGGCGGTGGTGGCGTTCCACCACCAGTCGCTTCCCCTGGGGGTGTTGCTGGTGATCGCGGTCTCGGCGCTGGCGGCGTTCACGGGAGACGTCGCCCTGTACTGGCTCGGGCAGCGCGGGGTCCGCTCGCGCAACGGCTCCCGCTGGCTGGGGGCGCTGCGCGGCCGGGCCACGCCCGAGCGGCTGGAGCAGGCGCAGACGAAGCTCGACGAGCACGGCGCCCAGGTCCTGGTGGTCTCCCGGCTGATTCCGGCGGGCCGCATCCCGGTGATGCTGGCCTGCCTGCTGGCGGCGCTCCCCCTGGGCCGGTTCGCCCGCGGCGACGCACTCGCCTGCCTGGCCTGGGCGGTGACGTACGGCCTCATCGGCATCGTGGGCGGTTCGCTGTTCACGGAGCCCTGGAAGGGCGTGGCGGTGGCGGTCGGGCTGACCGTGCTGATCAGCGCGGGCCCGGCGCTGTGGCGCCGGATCCGGCCGCGCTGAGAACCGGCCGTGCTGAGAATCGGACGCGCTGAGAACCGGCTGGAATCCGCCCTGGACCTCAAGCGCGGTTCAGTTCCTAAGCTCTCGATTGTCGGACGATCTTGAGAGCGAACGGAGCGCCATCGCCATGGAGTACTCGCACAGCGACACCGAACTGATCCAGCAGCCCGTCGGCTACTGGAGCTGGGCCGCCTACGACGCGGTCGTCAGCCGTATCCGGGGCGCGCTCGCCGCCATCGGCACCACCCAGCCGCAGTGGTGGGTCCTCGCCCGGGTCGCCTCGGCGCCGGGGGGCCGGGGCCGGGACGAGGTGACCGAGACCCTGCGGGGCTATCTGGCCACGGGTGAGCAGACGATCGACGAGGAGATCGACACGGCGATCGCCCGCGGCTGGGTCGACCAGGACGCCGGCCGCGTCCTCACCCTCACCCCCGAGGGAAGGCGCTTCTACGAGGAGGCGGCCGCCCTGCAGGGCCGCCTGTGGGCCGAGCGCCACGAGGGCATCACGGACGAGGAGTACCTCACCACGCTCAAGGTGCTCCAGCGGCTCATCCACAACACGGGGGGCAGGGCTTGGCACCACTGACGGTCGGCGCCGCCGGGTCGGCCCCGTCCGCGAGGGGCAGGGTGCGGGAGGCCCCGATCGGCAGGTCCCAGAGGCGGTCGCGGGGGAGGCCGGCCCGGCTCCAGGCCGCCAGGACGCGCTGGAGGGGTTCCAGCACCGGTTCCGCGGACAGGACGAAGGTGGCCCAGTGCATGGGGGCCATCCGGCGGGCGCCGAGGTCCAGGCAGGCCTGGACGGCCTCCTCCGGGTCGGCGTGGACGTCGCTGAGCCACCAGCGGGGGGCGTAGGCCCCGATCGGCAGCAGGGCCAGGTCGATGCCGGGGTGGCGGCGGCCGATCTCGGTGAACCAGTGGCCGTAGCCGGTGTCCCCCGCGAAGTAGAGCCGCCGGGGGGCGGGGCTCAGGGTGTCGGTGAGGATCCAGCCGCCCCACAGGGACCGGCAGGTGTCGGTGAGGGACCGCTTCGACCAGTGGTGGGCCGGGACGAACTCGAAGCGGACGCCGTCCAGTTCGGCGGTCTCCCACCAGTCCAGCTCGGTGACGCGGGTGAAGCCCCGGCGGCGGAACCAGCGGGCGAGACCGGCCGGGACGAAGAGGGCCGTGGCCCGGGGCAGCCGCTTGAGGGTGGGCGCGTCGAGGTGGTCGTAGTGGTTGTGGCTGATCACGACCGCGTCCACGGCGGGCAGGTCCTCCCAGCGGACCCCGACGGGCGTCATCCGGCTCGGGGTGCCGAGGATCCGCCGGGACCACACCGGATCGGTCAGCACGGTCAGCCCGCCGGTCCGCAGGACCCAGCTGGCATGCCCGGCCCAGGTGACGGAGACCGTACCGGGGGCGGCGGCGGGCAGCGGCGCCGGTTCGAACGGCAGGTCCGGGATGCCGCGCAGCCCGTCGGGGCCCGGCCGGAAGGCTCCCTCGCGGGCCAGCCGCGCGAAGGAGCGGACGCCGGGCAGCGGGGTGGTCAGCCGGTCCGCGAACGAGCGCGGCCAGCGGCGGTGCTCGCCGAGCGGGCGCGGGGCGGCGGGGTGCGGGGCGGAGGGGTGCGGGGCGGGGAGGCTCGGGACGGCGGGGCGCTCCGCCGGCGGTTCCGGGCGGGGTGCGGGCCGCCGGGTGACGGGGGGTTGCGCGTTCTTCGCCCCGGCGGCGGGAGCGTCCGTCTGGTTCCACATCGAGAGGTCTCCGTTCACCGCGCGTCCGATCGGGAGGGCGGGCGGTCAGGCCGGCCGGGTCAGCTCGGCCAGGACCGAGCGGAGGTGGTCCAGGGAGCGCCGGACGTGTGGGAGCCCGAGCGGGTCGCGGGCGGTCAGGGCGGCCAGCCGCTCCTGCGGGGTGGCGCCCAGCAGCGGGCCGGTCGACAACCTGACGCGCAGCGCCCCGAGTTCGTCCGCGAACCGCTGTCCGCCGGGTGTCGGCGCGCCCAACCGGGCGCCGAGCCAGTCCTCCAGCTCCATGGCGTCCCCGACCCCGTGCCGGGCCAGTCCGGCGCGCAGCGGGGTCAGGTCGGCGTAGAGGTGGCGGCCGGCCTGCGGGGGCCGGGAGAGGGCGCCGACCGCGAGGAGTTCGCGGTGCGCGGCGGCGGCGACCGCGCCGTGCAGGGAGGCAGCGGCCCGGGCACGTCCGGCGACGGCCTCGGGTTCGTCGAGGGCGTGCGCGGCCGCACCGGCGACGGGCCCCGCGACGATGGCGCCGGTGGCGGTGAGCATGTCGAGGGTGCGGGCGCGCAGCCAGGTGCCGCGCGGGGTGTCGGGGAAGCGCAGTACGGCGGCCGGCCAGTCGGCGGGCAGCAGCGCTCCGGCCAGGTCGAGGAGGACCGCGGCGCCGTCGGGCAGCATCTCGGCGGGGCTGAGGACCAGGGTGTCGTGCGGGTGGTGGGCGGTGTCGCGCCAGCTCTCGTCGCTGACCACGAACAGCCCGGCGTCCTGCGCCGCCTCGCAGGCCTCGCGCAGCGTCTCGGGCGGCGGCACGGTCGCCGTGGGGTCGTCGGCCGTCGACAGCAGGAGCACTCGCGGGTCGCCGCCTTCCGCCCGCACCCGGCGCACGGTCTCCAGCAGCGCGTACGGGTCCGGTACGCCACCGCACTCGGCCGGGGTCGGCACGTGGTAGGCCCGCTGTCCCAGGAGCCGGACCTGCGGCGTCCACCAGGCGGGGCAGGGCCGGGGCAGCATGACGTCGCCCCCGAACGCGCCGAGCAGGGCCAGCAGCAGGGCGGGGGCGCCGGGGCCGGCGGCCACGCACTCGGGGGTGGTGGTGAGTCCGCGCCGTCCCCAGTGGCGGCATGCCGCCTCGCGTACGGCCGCTCCCCCGCCCGGGGGTTCGGGTGCGGAGCGGTCGGCGGCCGAGGCGAGGACGGAGAGGAGTTCGGGCAGTACGGGCAGGCCCGGCTGCGGGGCGGGCGGACCGTACCGGACCGGGCCACGCCCCTCCGCCACCGCGCGCTGCATCCCCGCCACCGCTCTCCCGCCTTCCCCGTCCGTCCCGCACGTCTGCCCTTTATACGATTATTTGGAGCGGTACGCCCGTTGTCAGGTCAGCCCCGTCTGCCGAGCAGCGCGAGGAGCCTGGTCTGCGCGTCCGCGCCGTCGGGCACCTCCAGTGCGGGCGCGTACATGCCGCCGGCCGCGAGTCCGGCCGCGTACGGCAGCACCTCCTGCAGGGAGAACTCGACGAGGCCGCCGGGCAGCCGGTCGTCCGCGCCGATGCCCCGCGCGAGGTCCCAGGTGTGCACCACGCAGTCGGCGGTCAGTTCCGAGCAGTACGCCGATCCGAGCGCGGGCCCGTACGAGAGCCTGACCGTCCGGTGGAGCGCCCCCGGCGCCGCGAAGGCGGCCGTCGCGGCGGCCGCGGCCCGCTCGAAGGCGGCGGCCGGGTCGGCGCCGAGCAGGTCGCCGGGGAAGGCGTCGCCGAGCTCCTCGACGGTCCGTCCGTCGGTGACCAGGGGCGGGATCCACAGCTGCTCCTCGGTCACGTGGTGGACCACCTGCCGCACGGACCACCGCGTGCACGGAGTGGGCGCGTCCCACTGGTCCGGTGCGACGGCGCGCACCCGGTCCCCGAAGAGCCGCAGCGCCTCGGCGTGCCGTTCCAGCAGTGTGTCCGGCATGGCTCCCACCGTCCTCCGCGTCGGGCCGCCCCCTGCGCTCACTCTCCTCCGCGCCCGGCGGCGCTGCCACCGCCCCGCCCCGTCGGCCCGGCACACAAGGAGGGTGTCCACATGTCAAAACGCCTGTCTCATATGACGGTCGACGTCCTAGGGTGGACGCACCACGCCGAGGAGGAGACCGCCATGGGCCACGGGGAGAGCGCCGTCTACACGCACGGCCACCACGAGTCGGTACTGCGCTCGCACCGGTGGCGGACGGCCGGGAACTCCGCCGCCTACCTGGTCGGGGAGCTCCGGCCGGGGATGTCCGTACTGGACGTGGGCTGCGGCCCGGGCACGATCACCGCCGACCTGGCGGAGCTGGTCGGGCCGGGCGGCCGGGTCACGGCCGTCGACGCCTCGCCGGAGGTCGTCGAGCGGGCGCGGGCGTACGCGGCGGAGCGCGGCCTGACCGCGGTGGAGTTCGCCGCGGCGGACGTCCACGCCCTGGACTTCCCGGACGGCTCCTTCGACGTGGTCCACGCCCACCAGGTACTGCAGCACGTCGGGGACCCCGTTCGGGCCCTGGGCGAGATGCGCCGGGTGTGCCGGCCGGGCGGGATCGTGGCGGCCCGGGACGCCGACTACGCGGCGATGACCTGGCACCCGGCCGCGCCGGGCCTGGACGAGTGGCTGGATCTCTACCGTCGGGTCGCGCGCGCCAACGGCGGCGAGCCGGACGCCGGGCGCCGCCTGCACGCCTGGGCCCGCCGCGCCGGCTTCACCGAGGTGGCCTCCTCGGCCACGGCCTGGTGCTTCGCGGCCCCGGAGGAGGTCTCCTGGTGGTCGGAGCTGTGGGCGGAGCGTACGACGGCGTCCGGGTACGCGGACCTCGCCGTCCGGGGCGCTCACGCGACCCGGGCGGAACTGGCGGCCGCCGCGGCGGCCTGGCGCGCCTGGGGCGCGGACCCCGACGCCTGGTTCTCGGTCCTGCACGGCGAGGTCCTCTGCCGCGCCTGACCGCGGGCCCGCCCCCGGGCACCGGGTTGCGGTGGAGCAGTTCCCGGCCGCTCGGCAGGCGGGTGGGCGAGGGATCACCACCGGGCAGGATTACGCGAAGGCGCCCGCGACCAGGTCGGCGAGCAGCGCGCCCGCACGTCCGTCCGGATCGAGGTCGGGGTCGTAGACGGTGACATCGAGCCCCACGCAGCGCGGGGAGCGGACCAGCACCGCGAGCAGTTCGGCCAGTTCGTCGGGGACCAGCCCGCCGGAATCGGGGCTGTCCACGGCCGGCATGACGCCCGGGTCCAAGACGTCGGCGTCGAGGTGGACCCAGAAACCGGCGGTGGTCGGCGGGTGCAGTCCGTCCAGCGCCGCCCGGGCCACGGGCCCGGCGCCGCGCTCGCGGATCTCGCCGACGGTGGCGGTGGCGATCCCGGCGGCGCGCAGTTCGGGCAGGTCGGCGTCGCCGTCGCGCAGGCCGAAGAGCCGTACGTCCTCGTCGCGCAGGTACGGGCGGCGCCCCTCCAGGTCGGTCAGCTCGCTCTGTCCGCGCCCGGTGCCGAGGGCGAGTTCCTCGCCGCCGGCGGCTCCGACGGGACCGTTCACGGCCTCGTTGCCGGGGTGGCGGAAGTCGGCGGAGCCGTCGATCGCGGCGAGCCCGTAGCGCCCGAGGCGCCGCATGGCGAGGGAGGCGCCGAGCTGGATCGAGCAGTCCCCGCCGAGCACGACGGGGAACTCCCCGGCGCGCAGGTGGCGTTCGACGCGGTCGGCGAGGGCGACGGTGTACCGGGCGAGCTCCTCGACGTGGAACACTCCGTCGCCCTCGCGCCAGTCGCCCCGGTCGTAGCGGGGCGGGACCACCACCCCGCCCTCGCGGGCGCCGAGCCGGGCCAGCAGGCCCTGTTCGCGCAGGGCCCCGGCCAGTTTGTACACGCCGGGGACGGTACCGGGCACCGGTGGACGCAGGCCGAGGTTGGACGGGGCGTCGAGGAGCACGAGGGTTCGCATGCCCTCATCCTGTGCGACGCGCCTCCCGGGGGGCCCGCATTTCGGCCGTCAGGGCCCAGCGTTCGTGGTCGCGCCACGCCCCGTCGACGTGGAGGAAGTCCGGGGAGAGGCCCTCCAGTCGGAAGCCGTGCGCCTCGACGAGCGCGATCGAGGGGGCGTTGCCGGGCTGGATGTTGGCCTCCAGCCGGTGCAGTCCGAGGCCGTGCGGCGCCGGGGCGAAGGCGTGGTCGAGGACCAGCCCGAGGCCCTCGCCCATCAGTCCGCGCCCGGCGGCGTGCGCGAAGGCTCCGTAGCCGAGGGCTCCGCACTGGAAGGCCCCGCGGACGATGTTGTTGACGTTCACGAAGCCGGCCGCGGCCCCGGTGGCGAGCTCGCAGACGAGGAACCCGGCCCGCACGATCCCCTCCGCCAACGGAGCCGCCCAGGGCTCGTACTCCCGCGGGGTGGCCGGCGGGAAGAGCCAGGGGCGGTGCAGCGCGCGGCTCTCGCGCACGCGGGCGGTGAACTCGGGTCCGTCGGCGCTGCGAAGGGGCCGGATGCCCACCCTAGGCCCTGCTCGGAGGTAGGTCGGAAAACTCATCGCCCCAGGCTAGACCGTGTGGCACGATCGCCCGCGTGATCCTCGACGACATCGACGCGCGGCTGCGCCGCGCCGTGCTCAACAACGCCGACTGGTGCCACGCCGTGTGCGCGGCGCACGGCCTTCCGGGGGACGTCCGGGACGGGGGCGCGGTGTGGGCGAGCGCCGCGCGGACGCCGCCGCTCTACCCGGACGCCATCACGCTGGACGCGTCCGCGACGGCCGAGGACGTACTCCCCGCCATCGATACGGACGGTTCCGGCTGCTCGGTCAAGGACAGCTTCGCGCGCCTGGACCTGGAGGACGCCGGCTTCGAGGTGATCGTCGAGGCGCAGTGGATCCACCGCCCGGCCGGCACCCCGGTCGCGACCGCCGGGGACGGTGGGGACGGCGCGGCGTCCGGCGGCGGCCGGGCCGACGCGCTGCTGTGGTCGCGGGTGTCCTCCCCGCAGGAGCTGGTGGACTGGGAGGCCGCCTGGGGCGGCGGGGAGAGCACCGGCCTGTTCCGCCCTGAGCTGCTGCTACGGAAGGACATAGCCTTCCTCGCGGGCCGCTCCGGGGGCCGGATCGTCGCGGGGGCCGTCGGCGGGCGCGGCAGCGGTGTCGTCGGCGTGTCCAACGTGTTCACCGCCGACGAGGACCGCGCGGACGCCGTGTGGGCGGCGGTCCTCGCCGAGGTCACCGCGCTGTGGCCGGGCGCCGACGTGGTCGGCTACGAGTCGGGGGAGGACCTGGACGCGGCCCTGCGGCACGGCTTCGCCCCGCTCGGCCCGCTGCGGGTGTGGCTCAGTCGGACAGGATGAGACGGGGGACGTCGGTCCGCTCGATCCCGAAGACCTGCGCGTACAGCGACAGTTCCGCCTCCAGCGCGCGGACCATGGTCCCCGCCCGCCGGAAGCCGTGCCCCTCGCCCTCGAAGGCCAGGTACGCGTGCGGTACCGCGCGCCCGCGCAGGGCGGCCAGCAGCCGCTCCGCCTGGGCGGGCGGGCAGACCGCGTCGTCCAGACCCTGGAGCAGCAGGAACGGCGCCGTGATCCGGTCGGCGCGAGCCACCGGAGAGCGTTCGCGGCAGCGTACGGCGAGGGTCCGCGGCGGCCCGGCGAGGCCGTCGATGTAGCGCGACTCCAGGTCGTGGGTCTCGTCGGCGAAGCCCCGCAGGTCCAGGACCGGGTAGCTGATCGCGGCGCACGCGTACAGGTCGGTGGCGGCCAGCGAGGCCGCCGCCGTCCAGCCGCCGGCGCTGCCGCCCCGGATGGCGAGCCGGCCGGGGTCGGCGGTGCCCTCGGCGGCCAGCGCCCGGGCGACCGCCGCGCAGTCCTCCACGTCCACCACGCCCCACTGCTCGCGCAGCCGCTCCCGGTAGGCCCTCCCGTAGCCGGTGGAGCCGCCGTAGTTGACCTCGACCACGCCGATCCCGCGGGAGGTGAAGTACGCGATGTGCAGGTCGAGTACGGGCGGCACGTGGTCGGTGGGGCCGCCGTGCGCCCACACCACGTACGGCGGCAGCTCGTCGGCGGGGGCCCGGCAGGCCGGGTGGTGCGGGGGGTAGACGTGGGCGTGGATCTCGCGGCGGTCGGGACCGTGGAAGGTCCGGATCTGGGGCTCCGGGTAGTGCGCCGGGTCCACCGGGTCCGACGCCTGCGCGCCGACCGGGCGGGCGTGCCCGGTCGCGGTGTCCAGTTCCACCACCTCGTACGCGCTGCGCGGGCTGGCGGCGACCCCGTAGACGCGGGTGCCGCACACGGCGAGGGTCGGCTGCCAGGCGGTCCACGGCCCGGCCGCGTCCACCAGGTCCCCGCTCTCGGGGTCCAGGACGCCGAGCACCGAGGAGCCCCGGCCGTGCAGAACGGCCACGAGCCCCGTGCCCGCGCCCCCGGCGGGGGCGGCGTCGCCGGGGATGGGGGCCAGCCAGCGGAGCCCCGGCTTCCACAGCGGGCCGCCGAACTCCTCCTCCCGCGGGCACAGTCCGACCGCCTCGCCGCTGCGCGGGTCCACCCGGTACGGGTTCCACCAGCCGCTCCGGTCGCTGACGGCGAGGAGCGTTCCGCCCGCCGTCCAGTCCGCCTGGGCGACGGATTCGCCGGGGCCGCCGAGTACCGTCCGGGCTCCGGTCAGCGCGCCGTCCGCAGTGATGTCGGCCAGCACCAGCTCGGTGCCGTCCCACGGCATCCTGGGGTGGTCCCACACGAGCCGGACGACGCTCCGCCCGTCGGGCGACAGCCGCGGCCCGGTGCTGAAGCGGTGCCGGTCGTCCGTCAGCTCCCGTACCGCGGCCCGGTCGTCGGCCGCCGACCCGTCCAGCGGCACGGCGGCCAGGCACCGCCGTACGTCGGTGGGCGCCGGCCCGGTGAACTCCTCCATCACGCACCAGACCTCGCCGCCGCGCAGGACCGGGTCGGCCCAGCGCAGCCCGGCGCCGGTCCCGGAGAGGGGCGTGAGGGGCCTCGGCCCGCCGGCTCCTGGGGCGTCCGGTTCGTACGCGTACAACCGCTGGTCGGCGAAGTGGACGAAGACCAGCAGGGGGCCGTCCTCGGGGCGCTGCGCGCCGGTCCAGGGGCTGCCGCCGTACTCGGTGAAGCGGCTGCGGACATCCCACGGCTCGGGCAGCACCGTGGTCTCGGGGCCGCCGTCGACGGGGTGGCGGACCAGGGCCCGGCGGCCGTCCTCGTCCGGGCGGGGTTCGGTCCACCACACCTCGGAGCCGACGGCGCCGAGGTACTCGGGGCGGCCGTCGAGCGAGGCGGCGAGGGCGGCGTCGACGGGCGAGGGCCAGCTCCCGTAGGGCAGGGTCGCGGCGGCGGTCACCGGGGGCCCCTCACAGCGTCCGCAGCGCGTGGTCCAGGACCCGGACGCCGAAGTGCAGGGCGTCCACGGGGACCCGCTCGTCCACGCCGTGGAAGAGGGACCAGTAGTCGAAGCCGGGCGGCAGCTTGAGCGGGGAGAAGCCGTACCCGGTGATGCCGAGCCGGGAGAACTGCTTGGCGTCGGTGCCGCCGGCCATGCAGAACGGCACCACGTGCCCGTCGGGGTCGAACCGCTCGACGGACTCGCGCAGGACGGCGTACGTCCTGCCGTCGACGGGGGCTTCGAGCGCCACCTCCCGGTGGTGGAACTCCCACCGCACGTCGGGGCCGGTGAGCGCGTCCAGGGCCGCGGCGAACTCCGCCTCGCCGCCCGGCAGCGTCCGCCCGTCCACGAAGGCGGTGGCCTGTCCGGGGACCACGTTGACCTTGTAGCCGGCGCTGAGCATCGTCGGGTTGGCGCTGTTGCTCAGGGTCGCCGCCACCAGGTCGGCGGCCGGACCCAGTTCGGCGAGCACCGCGTCGAGGTCGAAGTCCGGGGCGTGCGGGTCGACCGTCCGGCCCTGGGCCAGGGCGAGTTCGGTGATGCAGGCGGCGACGGTGGCGGTGAGCCGCACCGGCCACCGGTACTCCCCGATCCGTGCCACGGCCGCGGCGAGGCGGCTGACGGCATTGGCCCGGTTGGGTTTGGATCCGTGTCCGGTGGCGCCGTGCGCGGTCAGCTTCAGCCACGCCGTGCCGCGTTCACCGGCCGCGATGGGGTAGAGGGGGCGGCCGGCGCCGGTGTGCACGGTGAAGGCGCCGGACTCGCCGATGCCCTCCGTGCAGCCTTCGAACAGGTGCGGGTGGTGGTCGGCGAGGAAGCCCGAGCCGTCGACCGCGCTGTCCTCCTCGTCGGCGGTGAAGGCGAGCACGATGTCCCGCCGGGGCCGTACGCCGGCCCGCGCCCAGGCCCGTACGACGGCCAGCACCATCGCGTCCGTGTTCTTCATGTCGACGGCGCCCCGGCCCCAGACCACGCCGTCCCGGACCTCGCCGGAGAACGGGTCGACGCTCCACTCCGATGCGTCGGCCGGCACCACGTCGAGGTGGCCGTGCACCAGGAGGGCGGCGGCGGTCGGGTCGGTGCCGGCGATGCGGGCCACCACGTTCCCGCGGCCGGGCGTCCGCTCCAGCAGGACCGGCTCCAGGCCGGCGGCGGCGAGCCGCTCGGCCACGTACTCGGCGGCGGGGCGCTCGCGGCAGTCGCCGCCGCCGCGGTTGGCGGTGTCGATGCGGATCAGGTCCGAGGTGAACGCGACGGCCTCGTCGAGCGCGGTCCGGTCCACGGCGTCGGTACCGGTGCCGCCGGGAGCGGTTCCGGCGCCGGACGGGGCCGGTACCTGGGCCGGGGCCGCGGCTTGCGCCTGGGCCTTGGCCTGGGCCTGGGCCTGGGCGCGGGTGCCTGGGGCGATTGCGGGCATGTCAGCCATACTGCTCCTCCACGGCCGCCGAGACGACCGTCGTGACCGCCTTGAACGTGCGGATCCCCTCGTACATGGTCTCGCTGGCGTACGCGACGCGGCGCTCCCCGCACCGCTCGACGCCGGGGACGACGGTGGCGGTCATCGCGAGGTGCTCGGCGTCGAACTCCACCTCCACCGCGAACGGACCGCCGACGACGGGCTCGTGGCGGACCGCCAGCGCCACGGCCTCCTTGGCGGCGGACCTGATGTCGGCCGCGGTGCGTGCGGGGGTGCGGCAGACGGCGGCGTAGCGCGAGACGTGGTCCTTCACGGCGACGGTCACCGCGTCCGGGGCGTAGCCCGCCGCGTCCACGCAGGTCAGGTCGTCGCCGGTGACCAGGACGACCGGTACCCCGTACTCGGCGACGACATGGGCGTTGAGAAGGCCTTCGCTGGCCCGCACACCGTTGAGCCAGACACCGGTGAGGGAGTTCGCGAGGTAGGTGTGGGCGAGGACGCCCTCGCTGCCGGCCCCCGTGTGGTAGCCGACGAAGGCGACGCCATCCACGTCCCCGTGCTGGACGCCCTCGACCATGGAGAGGGACTTGTGCCGGCCGGTGAGCATCTCGGTCCGGGCGTCGAGCCGCTCCAGGAGCAGGTTGCGCATGGTCCAGTGGGCCTCGTTGACGAGGACCTGGTCGGCGCCGCCGTCGTAGAAGCCGAGGACGGCGGCGTTCACGTCGGAGGTGAACAACGACCGGCAGCGCTCCCACTGCGGGGTCCCGGGCAGCACGTCGGCGGGCCAGGTGACGCCGGTGGCGCCTTCCATGTCGGCGGAGATGAGGATCTTCATCGGGCCCCCGGGCGATCGGGTCACGCGCGGCGCGGACGGCGCGCGCGCAGGGCTCCCACCCTAGGGCGTCCCTTCCCGATCCCGCCCGACCCACGCCGCCCGAGCCGTGGCGCGCGCGTGCCCACGCCGCCCGCCCCGTGGCGCGGGCGTGCGCTCCGGCGGAGACCAGGGACGCGGGAAGCGGGCGTGCGCTCCGGCGGGACCAGCGACGCGAGCGCGCCCGCCGGCCCGGCCCCGGCCGGGAAGTCCACCCGATCCGGTGAGCCGCGCGGCGGGCGCGATGGCCAACGGGCTTGCTCAGGACTCGACTTCCTCCGCCAGCCTGGCCAGCACGCTGTCGTAGATCCGGCCGAGGCCCTTGGGGGCGAAGGTGCGCTCGAAGAAGCCGCCGATGCCGCCGGCGCCGTTCCAGACGGTGGTGACGACGGCCTTGGACCTGCCCTCGCCGGCCGGGGTGACGACCCAGGTGGTGACCATGCTGGAGTTGCGGTCCTTCTCCACCAGCTGCCCGTCGGTGGGCTCGGTGACCTCCAGCAGGCAGTCGCGCACGCGCTTGCTGGTGGCCTGGAGCTTCCAGTGGACCAGGGTCCCCTCGCCGTCGCCGCCCTCGCGCACCTCGTACTCGCTGAAGTGCTCGGGCAGCAGCTTCGCCCGGGTCCCGCTGTAGTCCGCCAGCGCGTCGAACACGGTGTCCGCGTCGGCCGCGATGATCCGCTCCGTGGTGGCCTCGACCTGCGCCATGGGTGTTCCTCCAGCAGTTGTGGTCGCTCGTCACGGCGAAGCCAACCACCTCCGGGGCGGGCGCCCAAATCCGGGTCGGCCGCGCACGCGGGCCGGTACGGGGAGGGCGTCCCGGCCGGTCGCCCGCGGGCGGGCGGTGCGATCCCCGCCCTGCACGATCATGGGAACGTTTGTTCTATTCTCGGGGGAGAGCTACCGAGGGAGGCGCACATGCGCTGGGACAACCTGACCGGGGACGGCGACCGGGACGGCCGGGCCGCCGGCCCCGTCGCGCTCTTCGGAGCGGACGCCGTGGTGACGCGGACCTTCGACACCCCGGAGTTCCGCGGCATCACCTTCCACGAGGTACGGGCCCGCTCGATCGTCAACCGGGTGCCCGGCGCCTCCCGCATGCCGTTCGAGTGGACGGTCAACCCGTACCGCGGGTGCAGCCACGCATGCGTCTACTGTTTCGCCCGCAAGACCCACAGCTACCTCGACCTCGACACCGGCGCCGACTTCGACTCGCAGATCGTCGTGAAGACCAACGCCCCCGAACTGCTGCGCCGCGAACTGGGCGCGCCCCGCTGGAGCGGCGCGCACATCGCCATGGGCACGAACGTCGACTGCTACCAGCGCGCCGAGGGCCGCTACCGGCTGATGCCGGGCATCATCGAGGCGCTGCGCGACCGCGCGAACCCCTTCTCCATCCTCACCAAGGGCACGCTGATCCTGCGCGACCTCCCCCTCCTGCGCGAGGCCGCCGAGGTCACCGATGTCGGGATCTCCGTCTCGGTCGGCTTCACCGACCCAGCGCTCTGGCGGACCGTCGAGCCCGGCACCCCCTCCCCCGCTGCCCGGCTGCACGCCGTACGGACCCTCACCGACGCGGGAATCGAGTGCGGGGTCCTGATGGCGCCGGTGATCCCATTCCTCGGCGACGCGCCGGAGCAGCTTCGGGAGACGGTCCGCGCCGTCGCCGCGTCCGGGGCCACCTCGGTGACACCCCTGGTACTCCATCTGCGGCCCGGGGCCCGCGAGTGGTTCACGGCCTGGCTGGGCAGGCACCACCCGCACCTGGTCGGACGCTACGAGCGGATGTACGGGCAGGGGTCGTACGCGCCCACCTGGTACCAGCGCCGGATCACCCGCCAAGTCCACGAACTCGCGGCCGAATTCGGCATCGGCCCGGGCGGGCGCACGGGCGCCCGGCCCGGGCCCGTACCGGAGCGGCCCGCGGCGGGGCCGGACCCGTCCGCGACCCCCGGACCGACGCAGCTCAGCCTCCTCTGAGGTCCGGGGCCCGCTGAAGGGTCATCACATCGGGCCACATCTCCGCCCAATCCCGCCTTCCGGGCGAGGTTTCCGGGACGATTCCGCCCAGAACCCTCGGCTGGGAGGCCCCATGCTGCACCCCGTGAAGAAGCGCGGCCCCGTGAAGAAGCGCGCCGCCGTCCTGCTGGCGATCTCCACTGTCGCCGCCGCCCTGGCGAGCCCGGTCACGGCCGCCCCGGCGGCGCCCCGCGCTTCCGCGGCGCCCCCGGCCGCCTCCGCCGCGGCGGCGCTGCGCTGGGCCGCCTGCGCGACGCCGCGCCACCCCACCCTGCAGTGCGCCTCTCTCAAGGTCCCGCTCGACCACGCCGCTCCCACGGGCCGGCAGATCAGCCTCGCGCTGACCCGGGTGCCGCACACGGCCCGCACGTCCCAGGGCCCGCTCCTCGTCAACCCCGGCGGGCCGGGCGGCAGCGGGCGCGCGCTGGCGGGGTTCGTCGCCTCCGCGCTGCCCAAGGACGTGGCCGCCCAGTACGACGTGATCGGCTTCGACCCCCGCGGCGTGGGCAAGAGCGAGCCGGCCCTCGACTGCGGGCCCGGCCACTTCACCCCGGCGCGACCGGACTCCGTACCGCTCGACGCGCACACGGAGCGGGCCAACCTGGAGCGGGTGCGCTCCTTCGCCGAGTCCTGCCGGACCCGGCACGGCGACGTGCTGCCGCACATCGGCACCGTTTCGGCGGCCCGGGACATCGAGCTGCTGCGCACCGCCCTGGGCGCGGAGCGGATCAGCTACTTCGGCTACTCGTACGGGACCTACCTGGGCGCCGTCTACGCGAAGCTGCACCCCACCCGTGTGCACCGGCTCGTGCTGGACTCCGTGGTCGACCCCGCCGGGGTCTGGTACGAGGACAACCTCGCCCAGGACCGCGCCTTCGACGCCCGCCACAAGGCCTTCCTGGCCTGGGTGGCGAAGTACGACGCCCACTACGGGCTCGGCACCGACCCGGCGCTGGTCGAGAAGCGCTGGTACGCGATGCGGTCCGCGCTGCGGACCAGCCCGGCAGGCGGAAAGGTGGGGCCGGCGGAGCTGGAGGACACCTATCTCCCGGGCGGCTACTTCAACGGCTACTGGCCGAACCTCGCCGAGGCCTTCGCGGCGTACGCGCGGGGCGGCGACCCCAAGCCGCTGGTGGCGGCGTACGAGCGGTTCGGGGCGGTGCAGCCTTCGGCGGGCAACAGCTACAGCGTGTACACCGCCGTGCAGTGCCGCGACTCGGCCTGGCCGCGGGACTGGAACGTGTGGCGCGCGGACATGTGGCGCACGCACGCCAAGGCCCCGTTCATGACGTGGAACAACGCCTGGTACAACGCGCCGTGCGCGTTCTGGGGAGTGGAGCCGCTGCGGGCCCCGGACGTCACCAACGCCGCCCTGCCGCCGGCGCTGCTCCTCCAGGCGACGGAGGACGCGGCGACGCCGTTCGAGGGCGCCGTCAGCATGCGGGACAAGCTGGCGGGGTCCGCCCTGGTCGTGGAGGAGGGCGGCGGCAACCACGGCGTCGCCCTGAGCGGCAACAAGTGCCTGGACGAGAAGGTGGCGGTGTACCTGCGGACGGGCCGGGCCGCGGACGCCGTCTGCCCGGCCCAGCCGGCGCCGACGCCGGCCACGGCGACCCGCGCGGTGGCCCCGTCGGCGGGCGGCGCGGCCCTGCACGGCCTGCTGGGATTCCGCGGCTAGGCAGTGCCGGCCGGGGCGGGGACGCGGAGGGTGCACTTCCCGGCTCCCCGCCCGGGGGGGCGGCGTCGCGGACGTCCGGTCGGGCCCGCGGGGGACGGCGGGGCGTCCGCTAGGGTCCTTCCGGTGAAGAAGCTCATAACCCCCTTCGCCCGGCGGACGCCCGCCGCGGCGCCGGCCCCGGCCGCCACCGGTGCCCGGCTCGGCTGGCTGGACGCGCTGCGCGGTATCGCCGCCCTGGTCGTGGCACTGCACCACTTCGACGTCCTGCGGATGCTGCCCTTCGGGGGAGCCGTCTGGCGGCACTTCGACATGGGCCTGTTCGGGGTCATGCTCTTCTTCATCGTCAGCGGCTACATCATCCCGTCCTCACTGGAGCGCCGGGGCGATGTCCGCGGCTTCTGGATCGGCCGCGTCTTTCGGATCTACCCGGCGCTGATCGCCGGCCTGGCCGTCTCGATCCTCATGCTGCCGGACGGCGACGGCTCGGTCGCGCTGCTGACCACGGGGGACGACCTGTCCTCGCTGGTGGCGAACGGTCTGATGCTCCAGGACATGCTCGGCGTCCGCAACAGCATGAACGTCACCTGGACGCTCTGCTACGAGATGATCTTCTACTTCTTCGTCACCGCCCTCTTCACCCGCGGTCTGCACCGGCACAGCGCCCCGATCGCGGTGGCCTTCGCCGCGGCCGCGCTGGCGGTCGGCACGGCCGTCGGCACGCAGCTGCTCTCGGCCGAGGTCGGCTCCACCCGGCTGCTCCTGCTGATCGTCACCCCCGTCGTGCTCGCCGGCTTCTGGGGCGTGCTGAGCGGCAACCGCCGCCTGACGGTCGCGGGCGCGCTGCTGCTCGGCGCCCTCGGCCTCGTACTGATCACGCTGAACTCGCGGGCGCCCTCGTTCGAGACCCTGATGATCTTCGCGACCATGTTCGCCGGGACCGCGGTGTACCGGGCGCAGCACGGCGGCCTCGGCCGGGTCCCGGCGGTGCTGTCCTGCGCCTTCGTGGTGGGGGCGGGCATGCTCGTGGGCTGGCTGTACAACCGCGACGGCGTCGAGGAGCTCACCTGGACCGCGGGCTGGCGGGCCTGGACGATCTCCTACCTGGCCGCCTGGGCCCTGTTCGGCCTCGGTTTCCTGCTGCGTGAGCGGCGCTTCCCGAGGGTGCTGACCTGGCTCGGCGCGATCAGCTTCTCGCTGTACCTGCTGCACTTCCCGCTGCTGCGCACCGTCGGTCCGCTGTTCGGCGTGCCGCCGATGCCGTCCTCGACGCTCGGCAAGCTCGCGTGGACGGCGATCTTCCTGGCCGTGCTGCTGGCCGCGAGCCACCTGATGTACCGCCTGGTCGAGCTGCCGATGCAGCGCGTCGGCCGGCGGGTCCAGCAGGCGGCGGACCGCCGCCGGCCGACCCGGGCGCAGGCCGCGCAGGCGGCACCGGCCGAGCCGGACGCGCTCGCGTCGGCCGGCCCGGCGGACGACCGCGTGCCGGCCTCCCGTACCTGACGGCGGGCGGCGCGGGCACGGGCGCGCCCCCCCGGGCCCCCGGCCGCGCGGGGGCGGGGGTCGAACGAACGCCCGCGCGCCCGCGCAG